>DASUPI010000074.1:0-4495 GCA_036281135.1 Rhodoplanes sp.
GACAAACCGCCGACATGGCAGATCAACCCCGAACGCGCTGCATCACGAGTTGCCTACACCGATCCCCCCGGACGGAACGACGGCACGCGTCGGCTCAGCTGACGTGCAAAAAAGTGTCGTGTGATGAATGATCCGGGCTAAGTCAATGGCGTGCTTATGCTGGCTCCGGTGGCTTCGCGATGGAGTTCGACGAGGGCGGGCTGGATGAGTTAATGAGGAGGGAGTGTGAAAAGTTCGCCTATGCCGGATTGAAATCATCCGATGTTCGGTACGAAAAGTACAATGAGGTATTCGATCGCGAGACGTACATGGGCGTCGCCGGAGAAATGATTCGAAGGATGTTTGAGCCTCGTGACGTTAGTCCAATTACCGGAGGACGGAAAATTTTTGACAAGGTGGTAATTGATTTTGTGGCTACCGCGCCGTTTTTGAAGCACGACGGTTTTCAAGAGGAGAGGGAATATCGAATATGTGCAGTTTGCCTTCGACGGAACAAAATTCCTAAAGAAATGAAGCAATACCCCAAAAAGATAAAGTTTCGATCAAGGAATGGCGTGATTGTACCCTATATTGAACTGTTCAAAGACTTCCCCAAATTACTGCCACTCAAGTCTATCATTGTCGGTCCGCATCAATTCCAGGACAGACAAGCAGATTTCAGTCAGATTAGCACTAGAGGAAGCTCATTTTTCGAATGTGCAGGTTCGAGTATCGGCCATTCCGTGTCGAATGTGAATTTTGCTGCGCTTCAGGCGCGTCCGATGGTTGCCCGGCCTGATGCCTAAAGCGTGATGATTTCGGCTTGGATCGTTCCACCCTCAGTGGTCATGCCCCGCGGAAGCGGGGCATCCAGTAAGCATGGAGCGCGTTTGTGTTTACTGGATCGCCCGCTTTCGCGGGCGACGACGGCAGGAGATCGGTCGATTCCACGTCAATTCATCCTGCCTAGCCGCCCCTGCCCGTCGCATCGAAGGCGCCCGGCAGATGGCGGGGGATTTTGCCGGCCACGACCAGGATCGCGTCGAAGCGGATCGGGCTTTCCACGGCGTCGGGGCGCCCGGCGAGCCAATACTGGGCCGCGTCGATGATGCGCGCCTGCTGCCGCGCGGTCAGCGCCTCGGCCGCGGCATCGAAGCTCTCGCGCGCCTTCACCTCGACGAAGACCAGCGTGCCGCGCCTGCGCGCGATGATGTCGATCTCGCCGACCGGCGTTTTGAAGCGGCGCGCGATGATGCGGTAGCCCTTGGCGAGGAGCAAGACCGCGGCCCGGCTCTCGGCCGAGAGGCCGAACTGCAGCGCCGCCCGGCGTTTCGGCGCCGGCGCATGGCCCGGCCGCGGCGGAGCGCGGCGATCAGGCCCGGTCATCGCGGCTGTCCTTGGCGAGCGCAAGCGCCCGTTGGTAGACGAGGCGGCGCGGCTGCCCGGTCGCGACGCTGACGGCCTCCACCGCGTCCTTCAGCGAGGCGGTCGCAAGCGCCCCGCGCAGCAATGCGTCGATCCGATCGGCGGCGACGGGCCCCGCCTCGTCCTGCGGAGGCGCGACCACGATGACGAACTCCCCGCGCGTCTCCCCGCCTTGCGCATAGTCGCGGGCGAGCCCTGCAAGGTCGCCGCGGCGCACCTCTTCATGCAGCTTGGTCAGCTCGCGGCAGATCGTGGCCTCGCGCGCGCCGAGACCGGCCGCGAGGTCGCCGAGCGCGGCGGCCACGCGCGGGCCCGTCTCGAACAGGACCAGCGTCGAAGGGATTGCGACGAGTTCGGCGATGCGGGAGCGGCGGGCGGCCTCACGCGCCGGCAGGAACCCTTCGAAGAAAAACCGGTCGGTCGGGAGCCCGGCGACCGCGAGCGCGGCGAGCACCGCCGAGGGTCCCGGGATGGTCGTCACCCGGTATCCGGCCGCTTGCGCCTCGCGCACCAGCCGGTAGCCCGGATCGGAAATCAGCGGGGTGCCGGCGTCGGAGACGAGCGCAACGGCGCGACCGCCCTGCAGCTCGTCGAGCAGCCGCGGGCGCATGAGGGCGGCATTATGCTCGTGATAGGAGACGAGCGGGCGCGTGATGGCGTAGCGGTTGAGGAGCTTGCGGGTGACCCGCGTGTCCTCGCAGGCGATCAGGTCGGCGGCCGCCAGCGTTTCCAGGGCGCGCACGGATATGTCCGACAGGTGACCGATCGGCGTCGCGACGATATACAGTCCGGGCGCGAGGGGCGGACAGGCCCGATCCTCGCCGAACAGCGTGTAGCGTCTCCGGCCCGCGTCCTGCGGCCCGTCGTCCGCCGTCCCGCTGATCGGCCCGGATTCGCGCATGGTTTTAGGTCTGGCCCCCGCTTTGGGGTTGATTAGAATGGGACATATGGGTGAGGTTCGCGTGAGCGCCCAAGGGCTATCCGCATGACCGCGAATGGAGATGAGACGAGATCCGCCCGGCCGACCCGGCGCGCCGTGGTGAGCGGCTTCGGGGCGGGCGCCGCCGCGCTCGTCGCCGGGTGCTCCGGGCTCGGCAATCTGGGCGATACGCTGCCGGGCGGCTCCAAGCCGCAGCCGGAGCCGGACGCGGCGACAACGGCGGCGCTGCCGCCCGCCGCCGGCGCCGAACCCGGGAAGACCAAGATCGGCCTCATCCTCCCGCTCACCGCGAGCGGCAATGCCGGCGCCGCCGCCCAGGCGATGCGCAATGCGGCGGAGATGGCGCTTGCCGATTTCAGCAATCCCGACGTCCAGCTCATCGTCAAGGACGACGGCGGCACGGCGCAGGGGGCGCAGGCGGCCGTTCGCCAGGCGATCGAAGAGGGCGCGCAGATCATCCTCGGGCCGTTGTTCGCGCACGCCGTGACGGCGACCGCGCCGGTCGCGCGCGCCTCGCGCATTCCGATCATCGCGTTTTCGACCGACTCGAACGTCGCCACCCGCGGGGTCTTTCTCCTGAGCTTCCTGCCGGAATCGGATGTCGAGCGCATCGTCGATTACGCCATCGCGCAAGGCAAGCGCTCGTTCGTGGCATTGGTCCCGGACAACGCCTATGGCAGCGTAGTCGAGGCCGCCTTCAAACAGCTGGTCCCCGCCAAGGGCGGGCGCGTGTTCGCGCTGGAGCGCTACCGGCCGGACGATGCCGGCATGCAGGGGCCGGTGCGGCAGATCGCGCAAGCCGCCTCGCGCGCCGACGCCCTGTTCATTCCGGACAGCGGCGACGCCGTTCCCCGCGTCGCGCGACTGTTGGAGGCAGCCGGCGTGAGCGCCAAGCGCCTGCAGGTGCTCGGCACCGGCCTTTGGGACGATCCGCGCATTTTTTCCGACGCTGCGCTTGAAGGGGGGTGGTTCGCCGCGCCGGATTCGAAGGGCTACAAGGCGTTCGCCACCCGATACCGCAGCAAGTTCGGCCAGGATCCGGTGCGCACCGCGACGCTCGCCTATGACGCGGTCGCACTCGTCGCCGCGATCGCGAAGTCGCAGCCGGGGCAGCCGATCACCAGCGAGATGCTCACGAATCCATCCGGGTTCTCGGGCATCGACGGGGTGTTCCGCTTCCGTGCCGACGGCACCATTCAGCGCGGCCTCGCCATCCACAAAGTGACGCCCTCCGGCGGCGAAGTGATTTCCGGCGCGCCGAAGAATTTCGGGTAGTCGGGTCTCCGGGTAACCTCGTTGCTCATTGGGGGGCGCGGACAACGCTCGCGCCGCCGGAAACCGCCACGTCGCTTACTTCGCATCCGGCTTGGCGGAGCTGTCCGGCTTCGTGGCAGCAGACTGAAGCTTGTCAACGCTCGCCTGCAGGCTCGCCACCGCCGCTTTCAGCGCCGCGATCTCGACGTTCGCTGCGTCGAGCTTCTGCTGCGCGGCCGCCGCGTTCCTGGCGATCAGCTTTTGCAGATAGTCGACATTGCTCTGCAGGCAACCCGTGCGCCGGTCCATGTTGCTCTCGCGCGCGCAGAGCTCGATGCCCGGCACGTCCTGCGCCCGCGCAGTCCCTCCGAACAGGAGCGCGATGAGCAGACCAAGCCTCATCATCATCATGGATTCTTCCGGTGCCGCTGAGCACGTGCAGACGTCTGCACGCAAATCGCCTCGTTCTTGATTATAGGCGGGATATCTCGGCGGCGTCCCAGGCAATTGGCAGCCGCGCAGAATAAGCCGGCTCACGCGCGGCGCAAGAACTCATAGCAGAGGAGATCAAGCTCGCGAATGGAATGACTCGATGGAGCTGAACGAAGCTCGCGGGCGCGGGCATACAGAGCCGGGCATACAGAAATCGTCGGAGGCTCCCATGAGCCTCTGACGATGCACGTCTCATCCGCTTGCAGCGTCAGCAGTTGCAGCGTCAGCAGGTAAGAGGGGCAAAACCGGTGGCGGTATGATTTTCCGATTCTCAGGACGGCACGAGTCAGATTCATTCTGGGAATGGCGCCGCCTACCGACCTCGATGGCCTATCGCACGCCGATCTGAAAAGCTTGGTGCTGAAGCTGTTCGAAGAGGTGGCGGAGTTGCGGCGGACAGTTGCG
>DASUPI010000075.1:0-4500 GCA_036281135.1 Rhodoplanes sp.
TTGCCAACGAATATCTGGAACATGCGCACGTCGGCGAAACGATGGAGATCGAGGGCGTCACGCTTCCCTTCCGGCCGGTCGCGATCGCGCTCGGCAAGACCGTCAATAATGGTTGGGGCGGCTACGAGTGCTGCTGGGCGCGCACGCTGCTCGCCTGCCTGATCGGGGCGCTCGAAGTGCCGGGCGGAACGCTCGGGACGACGGTGCGGCTCAATCGGCCGGCCGACAATCGCTGGTCGAGCGTCAGCCCCGGACCGGACGGGTTCATGGACTACCCGATGAACCCAACTGGCAAGGACGAGTGGCTGTCGCAGCCCTCCGTGCGCAGCGCGCACCGCACCCTCGTTCCTCTCATCGCCAACTCGCCATGGAGCCAGGCGCTCGGGCCGACCCATCTCGCCTGGATGATGCAGACCGAGGACTTCGACAAGCTTCCGCATGCCTCGCAGCCCGACGTGTGGCTCGTCTATCGCACCAATCCGTCGATCTCGTTCTGGGACACGAAGCGCATCGGCGAGATCATGGCAAAGTTTCCTTTCACGGTATGCTTCGCGTTCACCCTCGACGAAACGAACCATTTCGCCGATGTGCTCCTGCCCGACTGCACCGATCTCGAAGGGCTGCAACTCCTGCGCATCGGCGGCACCAAATATGTCGAGCAGTTCTGGGACTTCCAGGGCTTCGCGCTGCGCGATCCCGCGGTGCCGCCGCAAGGCGAGGCCAAGGACTTCACCTGGATCGCGACCGAGCTTGCACAGCGGACGGGGCTCATCGCCGAGTACAACGGCGCGATCAATCGCGGCGCGCACGGAATAAGGCTCTCGGGCGCGAATTACGATTTCTCCCTAACTCCGTCCGAGCCGCACGCGGTCGAGACCATCTGGGACGCGACCTGCAAAGCCGCGAGCGCCGAACTGACCGACGGCGCGGAATCGCAAGGGCTCGACTGGTACCGCGAACACGGATTCCGGATGGGACCGTTCTCGCGGCTGCAATGGTATCTTTATCCCAAGCTGGTCGAGTGCGGGCTGCGCTTCGAGCAGCCCTTTCAGGAGCGGCTTTTCCGCATCGGCAAGGAGCTGGAGCGCCGACTTCACGAGCACGGCATTCATTGGTGGGACCGGCAGATCGAGGAATACGAAGCGATGCCGCGCTGGCGCGACCTCTCCGCGCTGTGGGAGGACGCGCTCGCCAAGCACTACCAGGTGCGCATCGAGGATTATCCGTTCTGGCTCGTCACCGCCCGCAGCATGCAATATTCCTGGGGCAATAATGTCGGCATCCAGCTCATGCACGAGCTCGCCGGCAACGTCATCGGCCACGGCAGCGTGGTGATGAACGAGACGGCCGCGGAAAAGCTGGGCATCGCCGACGGTGATCTCGTCGAGGTGCGGTCGCCGCTCAACGCGACGCAGGGCCACGTCGTCCTCTGCCAGGGCATTCGCCCCGACACGCTGTTGATAATCGGCCAGTTCGAGCAATGGGTCACGCCCTACGCCAAGGACTTCCATGCGCCGAGCATGAATGCGCTGGTGCCGATGCTGCTCGACCTGACCGACGCGACCGGATCGAGCGCCGACCTCGTCAAGGTCTCGATCGCGCGGATCGGAGGAGCGCGCGCATGACACGCTGGACAATGCTCGCCGACCTCGAGCGCTGCGTCGGCTGCCAGACCTGCACCGCCGCCTGCCGCCACGCCAACGCGACCTCGCCGGCGGTGCAATGGCGCAAGGTCCTCGACATCGAGGCGGGATCGTTCCCCCATGTGAACCGCACCTTCGTGCCGATCGGCTGCCAGCACTGCGCCGACCCGCCCTGCATGCATGTGTGTCCCTCGACCGCGACGCGCCAGCGCCCGGACGGCATCGTCACCATCGACTACGATCTCTGCATCGGCTGCGCATATTGCGACGTCGCTTGCCCCTATCAGGCGCGCTTCATCGTGCACGAACCGCACTTCGCCTACGGCCCGGCCATGCAGAACGAGGCGGCGCGGTTCGACGATCACCGGATGGGGGTCGCGCAGAAATGCACGTTCTGCTCCGATCGCATCGATTACGGGCTTGAGAACGGTCTCACGCCCGGCCGCGACCCGCGCGCCACGCCCGCCTGCGTCAATGCCTGCATCGCCGACGCGCTCGTGTTCGGCGACATCGAAGATCCCGACAGCAATGTCTCAAAGCTCCTGCGCGAGCAGGGCCATTTCCGCATGCATGCGGAGGTCGGCACCGAGCCGAGCTTCTATTACCTTTACGGCAAGGCAAGCGGCGCGGGCGACACGATGCGAACGGCCGCCGCCACCGCCCTGCCCACGTCCCTGCAGGCGCAGGCGGCGAAGGTCCGCACCCGCGGCGTCGAGCCCTGGCGCCAGCAGCACTGGAACTGGAAGGCGGCGGCCAATTTTCTCTGCGGCGGCGCCGGCGCCGGCCTGTTCGCCTTCGTCGCGCTCGCCGGGCTCGGCGACGCCCCGGTCCTCGCCGGCGGGCTCACCGCGCTCGCGGTCGTCGCCTTCGGCCTGTTCCTGCTCCTCTTCAAGATCGGTCAGCCGTTCCGGTTCAGCTATGTCCTGCGCCAGCCGCAACGCTCCTGGATGTCGCGCGAAGCCTGGGTCGCCGGCGCATTCTTTCCCGTCGCGCTTGCTGCGATCTGGTTCGAGAACGGCGTCGCGCTGATCCTCGCCGCGTTGCTCGGGTTCGCCTTCATGGTCTGCCAGGCGATGATGTTCTACGCGTCGAAAGGCATTCCCGCCTGGCGCCAGCAGACGCTCGTGCCGCTGCTCGTCGCGACCGGCTTTGCCGAAGGCAGCGGGCTGTTCCTGTTGGTGGCCGCATTCGTGCCCGGCCTGCAGCTCTTCGCCCTGCCGGTCGCCGCCGCCCTCGTGATGCTCGTCACTGCACGATATCTCGCCTGGCGGTTCTATGTCGGCGAACTCGAACACGAGGGCGCGCCGACCCAGACGCATGCGGTCTACCGCGCGTTCGCCCCGTGGTTTTTGATCGTGGGGCTCGCAGTCCCGCTCTGGCTGGTCGCGCCCGGTTTCATCCTGCCGCCCTTCACGCCGATTCTGTTCGCGCTCGCCGGATCTACGGCGCTGATCGCCGGTTGGGCGTTCAAGCTGATCCTGGTTACGCGCGCCGGCTTCAACCAGGGCTTCGCCCTGACCCACACGCCGGTGCGCGGGGTTGGCGCGGCCGGGCCGGCGGTCAAGCCGGGTTGGAGCGTCCATTGATCGGCGAGAGCGTTGCAATGCTGAAATCGAAAATAAACAAGACGACGGGGAGTGAACGCCATGAGTCTGCAGCCTGCCTATCGCGAAGACGATGTCTTCATGTTCGAACGCGCGGTCGAAGCTATGTCGCGGCGCGACCTCGACGCCCTTCAGCTTGAACGCCTCAAGCGGACCCTGAGACACGCCTACGCGAACGTCGCGCATTTCCGGCGCAAATTCGACGAGGCTCGGGTCAAGCCGGACGATCTTGCGACGCTCGCCGATCTCGCGCGCTTTCCCTTCACCCAGAAGACCGATCTGCGCGACAACTATCCGTTCGGCATGTTCGCCTGCGCGCGCGCGGACGTGCTGCGTGTACACGCCTCCTCCGGCACGACCGGCAAGCCGACCGTCGTGGGCTATACCCGCGGCGACCTCGATCTGTGGGCGAACCTGATGGCGCGCTCGCTCGCCTGCGCCGGCGCGCGGCCCGGCGACATCGTGCACAACGCCTATGGCTACGGCCTGTTCACCGGCGGGCTCGGCTTTCACACCGGCGCGGAGCGGCTCGGCTGCACGGTGGTGCCGATCTCGGGCGGCGCCACGGAACGACAGGTCACCTTGCTCAACGATTTTGGCGCCCAGATTCTGTGCTGCACGCCGTCCTACGCGCTCAACATCGCCGAGATTGCCGAGCGGATGGGCTCCGATCTGCGCACGCTGCCGGTCCGCTACGGCGTGTTCGGGGCCGAGCCCTGGAGCGATGCGATGCGGCGCGACCTTGAAACTCGGCTCGGACTGAAGGCGGTCGACATCTACGGCCTGTCGGAGATCATCGGACCGGGCGTCGCCTGCGAGTGTCATGTCGAGCAGCACGGGCTGCATGGCTGGGAAGATCAATTCCTGTTCGAGGTGATCGATCCCAAGACGCTCGAACCCGTGCCGGCCGGAGAGGCCGGCGAACTCGTCATCACGACGCTGACCAAGGAAGCGTTGCCGATGATCCGCTATCGCACGCGCGACATCACGCGGCTCTCCGACGAGCCGTGCGCTTGCGGGCGGACGCATCGGCGCATCATGCGGATCACCGGCCGCGACGACGACATGGTGATCATCCGCGGCATCAACGTCTATCCGTCGCAGGTCGAAGCCGTGCTGGTGGGATTCCCGGGGATCGCGCCGCATTACCAGCTCGTGCTCACGCGCCAGGGCGCGCTCGACGAAATGATGGTGGAGGTCGAAGTACTGCCGAGCGGCCCGACCGACGACGGCGCCCGCAGCCGCAAGGCGGC
>DASUPI010000076.1:0-4307 GCA_036281135.1 Rhodoplanes sp.
GATCTTCATCTCGCACCGCACCAAACAGGAAGTGGAAGAGTCGCTCGCCGTCCCGCTGAGCAGCCTCCCCGACCCGCAAACGGATCAGGAACGCACCAAACCGGGCCATGAGCCCTGGCTGGTCGTGATCGGCATTTGCACCCATCTCGGCTGCATTCCGATCGCGGATCAGGGCGATTATGGCGGCTGGTTCTGTCCCTGCCACGGATCCCATTACGACAATGCGGGTCGCATCCGCCGCGGCCCCGCCCCGACCAACCTCGCGATCCCGCCCTATCAGTTCGTGTCCGACACCAAAATCCAGATCGGCTGACGCACTTCTCCGCACAACGCCATTTCGGATCGGCTGCGATTCGCAAAGAGACGACCAGAATGAGTGGACATTCGAGTTACCAGCCGAAAAACCGGTTGATGAAATGGTTTGAGGCGCGGCTCCCGATCGTGAGCCTGATGTACGACTCTTTCGTCGCCTATCCGACGCCACGCAATCTGAATTTCCTGTGGACGTTCGGCGCCATCCTCTCGTTCTTCCTGATCATTCAGATTGTGACCGGGGTCATCCTGGTCATGCATTACACCCCGAACGTCGACATGGCCTTCGATTCCGTCGAGCACATCATGCGCGACGTGAATTACGGCTGGCTCTTGCGTTACGCGCACGCCAACGGCGCGTCGATGTTCTTCGTCGCGGTCTACATCCACATCTTCCGGGGCCTTTACTACGGATCATACAAGGAGCCGCGCGAAGTCTTATGGATCATCGGCGTGATCATTTTCCTCATGATGATCGCGACCGGCTTTCTCGGCTATGTGCTGCCCTGGGGGCAGATGAGCTACTGGGCCGCCACGGTCATCACCAACCTGTTCTCGGCCTTCCCGATTGTCGGCGAACCCATCGTCACCTGGCTGTGGGGCGGCTACGCGGTCGGCAATCCGACGCTGCAGCGCTTCTTCTCGCTGCATTATTTGCTGCCCTTCGTGATCGTCGGCCTTGTCGGCCTGCATGTCTGGGCGCTGCACGTCGTGGGACAGAACAACCCCGCCGGCGTCGAGCCGAAAAGCGACAAGGAAACGGTGCCGTTCACGCCCTATGCCACGATGAAGGACATGTTCTACTTCGTGGTCTTCCTGCTCCTGTTCGGCTGGTTCGTCTTCTATATCCCGAACTATCTCGGCCATGCGGACAATTACATCCCGGCCAATCCGAGCGTCACGCCGGCCCATATCGTGCCGGAATGGTACTACCTCCCATTCTACGCGATCCTCCGGGCGATCCCCAACAAGCTGCTGGGCGTGATCGCGCTGTTCGCCTCGATCCTGATCCTGGCCTTCCTGCCCTGGCTCGACACGTCCAAGGTGAAATCGGCCACCTACCGGCCGATCTTCCGCCAGTTCTTCTGGATTTTCCTGGCCGTGTGCATCGGGCTCGGCTGGCTCGGCGCCAAGCCGGCGGAAGGCGGCTATGTCATCGCCGCGCGCATCCTGACCGCCTGGTACTTCCTTCACTTCCTGATCATCCTGCCGGTGGTCGGGCTGATCGAGAAGCCGCGGCCGGTTCCCGCCTCGATCACCGACGCCGTGCTCAAAGGCAAGAAGGCGGGCCTCGCGGCGCTTATCTTTGGCGCGATGGCGCTATTCGGCCTGCTCGGGACATCCTCGACCGCGCGTGCGGCCGAGGGAGCGCCTCTCCCGCCCATGCAGAGCTGGTCGTTCTCGGGACCGTTCGGCACCTATGACCGCGGGCAGTTGCAGCGGGGGCTGAAGATCTATCGGGAGGTGTGCGCATCGTGTCATGGCCTGTCCATGATTGCGTTTCGCAATCTGGGCGATCCGGGCGGCCCGGAATTCACGCCGGCGCAAGTCGCGGCCATCGCCGCCGAGTACCAGATCAAGGATGGGCCGAACGATCAGGGCGAAATGTTCGAGCGGCCGGGCCGGCCGGCGGATCGATTCCCGTCGCCGTTCGCGAACACCGCGGCCGCACAAGCGGCCTTCGGCGGGGCGGCGCCGCCCGACCTCTCGGTGATGACCAAAGCGCGCACTTTCGAGCGCGGCTTCCCCTGGTTCCTGCTCGACATGGTGACGCAGTATCAAGAGAGCGGCGCGGACTATATGGACGCGCTGCTGACCGGCTATGAGGAGCCGCCGGCCGGATTCCAGCTTCCCGACGGCGCGGCCTACAACAAATACTTCCCCGGCCATTCCATCAGAATGCCGCCGCCGCTCAGCGACGGACAGGTCGAGTACACCGACGGCGCGCCGGCCACGCTCGCGCAGTACTCCAAGGATGTGACCGCGTTCCTGGCCTGGGCTGCCGAGCCGCATCTCGAGGCGCGCAAGCGCCTGGGCTTGCAGGTGATGATCTTCCTCTTGGTGCTCGCCGTCCTTCTCTATCTCACCAAGAAGCGCATCTGGCACGAGGTCGAGGTTCCGCGCGAGCTGGCGCATGGCCAGGACCCGAAGGGGACGAGTCTTTAGGCCGCCGGGCTTTGTCCGAGCTCGCCCCGCGCCCGGCGATGATGCCGACGATCTCCGCCTATATCATCGCCTATAACGAGGCGGAGAAGATCGAAGCGGCCGTTTCCAGCGTGCTGTGGGCGGACGAGATCGTGCTGGCGGATTCCGGCAGCACGGACGGCACGGCGGAGATCGCGACGCGGCTCGGGGCGCGCGTCGTGCAAATCCCGTTCAACGGCTTCGGCGATCTGCGCAACCGCGCGGTGGACGCGTGCCGCGGCGAATGGATTTTCAGCCTGGACGCGGACGAGCGCTGCACCCGGGCGGTGCGCGACGAAGTCCTCGCTCTGCTCGCGACCGCACCAGCGCACGACGCCTTTCTCGTTCCCCGCCGCAATTTCATGATGGGGCGCTGGGTCCGCGGCTCCGGCTGGTATCCGAACTACCGGCAACCGCAGCTCTTCCGCAAGGGCGCGCTGCGCTATCGGCTCGCACCGGTGCATGAAGGCTATGAACTGCTGACCGCCCGCCCGCTCGGCCGGCTGCGCAACGATATCTGGCAATTCCCGTTCCGCAATCTGGCGGAGGTCGTCGAGAAGGTGAACCGCTATTCCTCGCTCGGCGCCGGCCGGATCAAGCGTGCGTCGATGTGGGGCGCGCTCGGCCACGCGAGCTGGGCCTTTCTCAAGCACTTCATTTTCAAGCGCGGCTTCTACGACGGGTGGGTCGGGTTCGTCATCGCGTTCGGAAATTTCGAGGGCACGTTCTACCGCTACGCCAAGCGCTGCGAGCAGATGGCGGACTGGAAGCCGCCGCCTGCGGAGCGGATCACGCGCGACGAGCCCTGAGGCTTCGGCCCCCGCCAGGGGCCGGGGGTCGATTCGACGGGGCTAGCTAGACTGCGCCACAGTCTTCATCCCGCGCGGACCCGAAACGCAAAGACTTGCGCAGTATTGGGATAAACTCTTACGCAAAAACGCGGACAATGCCGCTTTTTTTCGTGACCGAATTGCAACGGTTTCGCGTAACATGGGACAAACGCCCAAAAAGTGAGCAATTGCTGCAGGATTCGTCTTCTCATTGCGCGGCCCGTATGAGTTCATGTGAGACGATTTCTAAACGTCGTGCAGACGGAGAGATCTTGGGGGTTCTGGCGGGCGCGTCCCTGAGCGCCTCGGTAAAAGATGGGGGCTGCTATGAAGAAGAAGTTCCTTGCAACGATGTTTGCCGTCGCATGTTCGGCGAGCACGGCTTTCGCGGCCGACATGATGGTGAAAGCGCCGGTCGCGCCGCCGCCGCCGCCGAGCCCATGGGACATCGCGTTCGGCGCGGGCGTCTACTCCGACTACGTTTTCCGCGGCATCTCGCAATCCAATCACCGGCCGTCGGTGAATGCGTATTTCGAGCCGCGTTACAATGTCAGCGAAAACCTGCAGCTCTACGCCGGCGTCGGCGGCTGGAGCGTTGCTTTCGCGAACCGCGCCTCGGCGGAAATCGACCTCTACGGCGGCATCCGTCCGATCTTCGGCAAACTCGCCTTTGATTTCGGCGTCTGGTACTACTACTATCCGGGCGGCCAGTGCTTCAACGGCAATGTCGACTTCTTCGGGAATAACTTCGGCGTCGACTGCGTGGCCAACGCCGCTGGTCCTAACCTTCTTGGTGGGCCGCCAAGCTTCGGCCTGCCGATCAGCGGCAATGTGATCAAAAAAGACCTGAGCTTCATCGAGTATTTCGGCAAGGTCGCATGGACGCCGACCGACACCTTCGCCATCGGCGGCGCGGTTTACTACAATCCGGATTATCTGCAGTTCGGCACCGACGGGCTCTTCGCGTCCGGCAACCTCAAG
>DASUPI010000077.1:0-3141 GCA_036281135.1 Rhodoplanes sp.
GATGATCCGGCTCGTCGTGTTCTTGCCGAGATGGATCATCTTGGTGCCGGAATCGACTTGTTGGCGGCCGTTCGAAATCGCGATCGAGTAGAACTCGCCGCGCGAATCGTCGCCGCGCAGGATGCAGCTCGGATATTTCCAAGTGATGGCGGAGCCGGTCTCGACCTGCGTCCAGGAAATCTTCGAGCGAGGCCCGCGGCAGTCGCCGCGCTTGGTGACGAAGTTGAAGATGCCGCCGCGCCCCTCCGCATCGCCGGGATACCAGTTCTGCACCGTCGAATATTTGATCTCGGCGTCGTCGAGCGCGATCAGCTCGACCACGGCGGCGTGCAACTGGTTTTCGTCACGGCGCGGCGCGGTGCAGCCTTCGAGATAGCTGACGTAAGAGCCCTTGTCGGCGATGATCAGCGTGCGCTCGAACTGGCCGGTGTTGCGCTCGTTGATGCGGAAATAGGTCGACAGCTCCATCGGGCAGCGCACCCCCGGCGGCACATAGACGAACGAGCCGTCGGAGAACACCGCCGAGTTGAGCGTGGCGAAGAAATTGTCGGACACCGGCACGACCGTGCCGAGATACTGACGCACCAGCTCGGGATGCTCGCGCAAGGCCTCGGAGATCGGCATGAAAATCACGCCGGCTTTCTTCAGTTCCTCCTTGAAGGTGGTCGCAACGGACACGGAATCGAACACCGCGTCGACCGCCACCCGGCTGCCCTCCGGGCGCTGGACTCCCAAGAGGATCTCGCGCTCGCGCAACGGAATGCCGAGCTTCTCGTAGGTGCGGAGAATCTCGGGATCGATATCGTCAAGCGATTTCGGGGCGGTGAACGCCTTGGGGGCGGAATAGTAGTAGATGTCCTGATAATTGATCGGGCCGTAATCGACCCGCGCCCATTGCGGCTCGTCCATGGTGAGCCAGCGGCGATAGGCTTCAAGCCGCCACTCCAGCATCCACTGGGGCTCGCCCTTCTTCTCCGAAATGAAGCGGACAGTGTCCTCGGACAGGCCTTTCGGCGCCTTTTCGGACTCGATCTCTGTTTCGAACCCGTACTTGTACTGGTCGACGTCGATGCGGCGAACCTGCTCGACGGTCTCATGCACGGCCGGCATGTCATTCCCTCCGCTGCGGTTTCAAGGACCGCGGGTTGGATGTTGGCCTATGGTCTTCGTCGCGAACCGGCTGGTCACCTTTGGGTTGCGGACGCAAGAGAAACGGTTGTGGCGGAGTCACGCGGCGACTCCCCGCTTTCCTTTAGATAGTCCAGCCACAAGGTTCCTCCAAGCGTTTATGAAAACTTCGATGTCGCGGTCGGTGCTCGCGGGCCCGAGGCTCGCCCGCACGGCCCCGACCGCGAGCCCGGCCGCAACCTTCATGGCGGCGAGCACGGGCGAGCCCGCGACCTTGCCCGAGGAGCAGGCGGAGCCTGAAGATACGGCGACGCCGGCGAGGTCGAGCGCGATCAACGCGGTCTCCGCCTTCACCCAAGGAACGGCGAACATCGTGGTATTGGGGAGCCGTTCGGCTTCCGCGCCGAAAACGACGGCCTCCGGGGACACGTCCCTGAGAAAGGCTTCGAGACGATCCCGCAGCTCGGCCATATGCCGCCCGGTCGGCGCAAGCGCCTTTGCCGCCGCCTGCGCCGCCGCGCCGAACCCGGCGATGCCGATCACGTTCTCGGTTCCCCCGCGGCTGCCGCGTTCCTGGCCGCCACCTTTGAACAAGGGATCGCCGATATGCACCGTTTCGGCTCGCTTCACCAATGCGCCGACGCCTTTGGGTCCGCCCAGCTTGTGGGCGGAAATGGCGACAAGATCGGCCCCGAGCGCATTGAGATCGCAATCGATCTTTCCGGCGCTCTGGACGGCGTCGACATGCAGGAGCCCGCCCGCCTGATGGACGATGTCGGCTGCGGCCGGTATCGGCTGAATGACGCCAGTCTCGTTGTTGGCATGCATCAGCGCGACCATTGGGCGCAGCGCCTCCCCTGCGGCGCGGAGCGCCTCCAGACGAGCCCGGAGCGCGGCGAGGTCGATGACGCCGGAGTTGGAGACGGGCAGTTCTTCAATCGTTTCCGATGCGAAGCGGCCGCCGGCGCGCACCGAAGGGTGCTCGACCGCGGAGATCAGCAGGCTGTCCCTCGGAGCCTTGTCGGAAACGAGGCTGAGTGCGGGCGAGAGCGCGAGCGCATTGGCTTCGGTTCCGCCCGAGGTGAAGATCACGTTGCGCGGGTCGGCCCCGAGCAGGCTCGCCACCTGTTCGCGCGCCTGCTCGATCAGGTAGCGGGCCGCGCGCCCTTCCGCATGAACCGATGAAGGGTTCCCGACGCAATCGAATGCGGCCGCCATGGCCGCGCGCGCCTCGGGCCGCAGCGGAGTCGTGGCGTTCCAGTCGAGATAGACCCGTTCGATCATTTGCGTCTCGGCGTCGTCGGGCGCGCTCGACGACCGTGCTCAAAACTTTCGCTCATCGACGGCGTTTACTCAAGCTGGCGCCGCCGTCATGTCCGGAAAGCCGCGCGCGCCCTCACGAAAACCTTGCTTTTCGCCCTGGGGATCATGGTACACAAATCGCCGCGCCAACAGCAGTTAATGCGCAGCCTTGATTCGCCCGGATCATTCTGGAAATCGCAGGGTCTAGAGGCACATAGGCGCACACTGCTGGACTCGTCAAGGGCGCCGATCACAATGCCGCAGCGCCGCTGCCATCGATGAGGTCATGAGGCCATGCCCGAGGTCATTTTCAATGGGTCTGCAGGCCGGATCGAGGGGCGCTATCATCCCGCACGCGTCAAGAACGCCCCGATCGCCATCGTGCTGCACCCGCACCCCCAGTTCGGCGGGACGATGAACCACCAGATCGTCTACCAGCTCTACTACGCCTTCGCTCATCGTAACTTCGCAGTGTTGCGGTTCAATTTCCGCGGGGTTGGGCGCAGCCAGGGCTCGTTCGATCACGGCCAGGGCGAGCTGTCCGATGCCGCTTCCGCGCTCGACTGGGCCCAGTCGATCAATCCGGAGGCGCGCAGCTGCTGGATCGCCGGTTTCTCGTTCGGCGCCTGGATCGGCATGCAGCTCCTGATGCGGCGGCCCGAGATCGAAGGCTTCATCTCGATCGCGCCCCCGGCCAATCTCTACGATTTC
>DASUPI010000078.1:0-4104 GCA_036281135.1 Rhodoplanes sp.
TGTCGACCAGCGCCACGACGATGTCGCCGGTGTCGGCGTTCTCGACGCGCCTGATCAGCGCGATATCGCCGTCGAGAATGCCGGCCTCGATCATCGAATCGCCGCGCACTTCGAGCGCGAAATGCTCGCCCGTGCTCAACAATTCGGGCGGCACATTGATGATCCCGTTCTTGCTCTGGATCGCTTCGATCGGCGTACCGGCGGCGATCCGGCCCATCAGCGGCACGGGGACCGGGCGAGCGCTGTCTTCATCGGAGCCCGACCGCACGCGGCCGAGATTGCCCTCGATCACGCTGGGCGTGAAACCGCGTGCGCGCGCGGCCGGAAGTCCGTGTCCCACCGATTCGGGTAATCTGATCACCTCGATCGCGCGGGCGCGATTCGGCAGGCGGCGGATGAAACCGCGCTCTTCCAGAGCCGTGATCAAGCGATGAATGCCGGACTTGGAGCGGAGATCGAGCGCATCCTTCATCTCGTCAAACGATGGGGGAACGCCGGCTTCTTTCAGGCGCTCATGAATGAAGCGCAGGAGTTCGAATTGCTTGCGGGTCAACATGTCTCGAAGTCCCCCTGGCCGAATTCTACCCTCGTCGAAGTCCAAAACAAAGGGTGAACATAACCTATCCGTTCGATATGTGTTCCGCAACCCCTTAATTTCGGGTGAAGACCTCGAACCGCTGCCGGGTGCAAGGCCTAATCGGGAGGCCGAAGCCGGATGATGCCGCACGCGCTTCCGGCCGGCGCCGCAAGCGCGTGCGGGGGGCGGATGAGCAGGCAATCGGCCTTCGCGAGCCGCGCGAGCAATGAGCTGTCCTGGTTGGGAAACGGGGTCGCCACCACGCGTCCAGCCGGATCGGTCGAGAGGCTCGCGCGCATGTATTCCTCCCGCTCGTCATTTCCCGGAACGTCGCGACCGAGCAGCGCCTGTTCGACCGTCTCGGCGTCCTCGACTCCCGCGAGCCGCCGCACCAGCGGCAGGACGAACAGAAGCGAACAAACATAGGCCGAGACCGGATTGCCCGGCAGGCCCAGCACATGGATCGCGCCCAGGCGTCCATGCATCATCGGACGGCCGGGGCGCATGGCGATCTTCCAGAACGACAACGCCATGCCTTCGGCGGCGAGCGCGCGCTGCACGAGATCATATTCGCCGACCGAGGCGCCGCCGGTCGTGACGAGCACGTCGACCGCAAGGTCGCGGGCGCGGCGCACCGCCGCGATGGTCGCGTCGAGTTCGTCGCGGGCGACGCCGAGATCGATGCCCTGCGCGCCGTGCGCGCGCGCGAGCGCCAAGAGCGCGAAGCCGTTGGAATAGACGATCTGGCCTGGCGCCGGCGCGGTGCCCGGCGGCACCAGCTCGTCGCCGGTCGCGAGCACGCCGACCCGCGGGCGTCGATGCACAGGCACGGCGGCATGGTTCATCGCGGCGGCAAGCGCAAGGTCGCGGGCGGACAGGCGATGGCCGCGCTTTAACAGCGGTTCGCCGGCGGCGAAGTCGACGCCCTGCGCGCGCACATGACGGCCTCTGGCCGCACCTCTCATGATCACGACATCGTCGCCCTCGCGGGTTGCGACCTCCTGGATGACGATCGCATCCGCGCCCTGGGGAACGACGCCGCCGGTAAAGATGCGGACGGCTTCGCCCGCGCCGACCGCTCGCTCGAACGGACGGCCGGCGGGCACTTCGCCGATCACGCGGAGGCGCACCGGCGTTTGCACGACGTCCGCTGCGCGCACTGCATAGCCGTCCATCGCCGAAACATCGGCCGGGGGCTGGGTGCGCAGCGCGGTGAGGTCTTGCGTCAACACGCGCCCATGCGCGTCTTCGAGCGGCGTCTGTTCCGACGGCAGCGGAACGACGTCGGCGAGCACGCGGGCGAGGGCGTCAGCGACCGACAGCAGCGCCACGATCACGCCTCCGCCGCTAAACACCTCTCCCCGTCGGGGAGAGGTCGGCGCGCGCCGGCGCGCCGGGTGAGGGGGAGCGCGATTGGCGAGGCTTGATTCCCCTCACCCCATTCCTCTCCCCGCCGGGGAGAGGGAGCGCGCGGCGCCATCGGCCTCACCGCTCAGCTCTCCTTCGCGCGGAACCGGCCCGACTTGCCGCCGCGCTTCTCGATAAGCCTTATGCCCTCGATCCGCATGCCGCGTTCCACCGCCTTCACCATGTCATAGATGGTGAGGCAGGCGACCGCGACGGCGGTGAGCGCCTCCATTTCCACGCCCGTCTGCCCCGCGAGCTTGACCGTCGCGCGCACGCGCAGGCCGGAGGAGTCGGGCGCGGGCGCAATGTCGACTTCGACCTTCGACAGCGCCAGCGGGTGGCACAGCGGGATCAGCTCGTGCGTCTTCTTCGCCGCCATGATGCCGGCGATGCGCGCCGCGCCGAGCACGTCGCCCTTCTTAACGTTGCCCCGCAGGACGAGATCGAGCGTCGCGGGCGTCATCACCACGCGGCCCTCCGCGACCGCTAAGCGATCCGTCACCGCCTTCTCCGAGACGTCAACCATCCGCGCCTCGCCGCGGCGTCCCAGATGAGTCAGTTTTCCGCGCGCGGCCATGATCACTCCGCGGCCGGAGCGGCGCGGCCCATCTCCTGCGCAAGCAGCGCGCGTGGCCGCCTTCACATCGGCCTGCCGCATCAGGCTCTCGCCGACGAGGAACGTCGATATGCCGACCTTGGCGAGGCGCGCGAGATCGGCGGGCGTGAAAATCCCGCTCTCGCCAACGATCACCCGGTCGGCGGGCACGCGCAGCGCGAGCCGCTCGCTCACTTCGAGCGTCGTCTCGAAGGTCTTCAGGTTGCGGTTGTTGATGCCGATGAGGCGCGATTGCAGGTGCAGCGCGCGTTCGAGTTCGGCCTCGTCATGCACTTCAAGCAACGCATCCATTCCATGCTCGAAAGCGGCCTGTTCGAGCGTCCGCGCGGTCGCGTCGTCGACCGCCGCCAGTATGATCAGGATGCAGTCGGCGCCCCAGGCGCGCCCCTCGACTATTTGATAAGGATCGTAAAGGAAGTCCTTGCGTAGCGTCGGCAATCCGGTTGCGGCGCGCGCGGCCGAGAGATAGCTCGCATTGCCCTGAAAGGACGGCCCGTCGGTGAGCACGGACAGGCAGGTCGCCCCGCCGTCCTCGTAGGCGCGCGCGAGCTTAGGCGGATCGAAATCCGCGCGGATCAGGCCCTTCGAAGGACTCGCCTTCTTGATCTCGGCAATGAGCGCATAGCGGCCGCGCGCGAGCCGACGCTCGATCGCACTCAGAAATCCGCGCGGTGGAGGGGCTGATTTCGCGGCCGCCGCGATCTCGCGCAGCGGGTGCGCGGCCATGGCCGCCGCGATCTCCGCCCGCTTATACGCTTCGATCTTGGCGAGGATGTCGGGCATCACGCGCCGGTCCTGCGACTGCTTGGGAAGAGCGGAGTTCCCTCATACGGAACAGCGACGCGCTTAGCGCTGCTCGGCGACGTTACTCGCTGCTCATCTATGATGCGGCGGTCACGCGATATGCGCAACTTATGCATTCGACACCGCGATCAGGCGGTTGAGGCTCGCCTCGGCTTCACCCGAATCGAGCGTCTGGCGGGCAAGCGCAACGCCGGCCTTGAAATCCTTCGCCCTGTCGGCGACGACGAGGGCCGCCGCGGCATTGAACAGCGCGACATCGCGGAACGGCCCCTTCTTGCCTTCCAGCACCCCCCTCAGCGCCGCGGCATTGGCAGCCGCATCGCCGCCGCGCAGGGCCTGCGGCTCGACCCGGTCGATGCCGACATCCTCCGGCGTGATGTCGAAGGTGCGGATGGCGGCGTTCTCCAGCGAGGCGACTGCGGTCGGACCGGAAATGGTGATCTCGTCGAGCCCGTCCGAGCCGTGCACGACGATGGCGCGGTCGGAGCCGAGATTCTTCAACACATGGGCGAGCGGCTCGACCCATTGCTTGGAAAACACGCCGACCATCTGGCGCTTGACGCCGGCCGGATTCGACAGCGGCCCGAGCAGATTGAAGATCGTGCGGGTGCCGAGCTCGACCCGGGTCGGACCGACATGCTTCATCGCCGGATGATGCGCAGGGGCGAACATGAAGCCGATATTCGCCTCGCGGATGCAG
>DASUPI010000079.1:0-5612 GCA_036281135.1 Rhodoplanes sp.
TGCGTGGCCGGTTGCCTGCGCCATGTCGCCTCCTCACCAGAGATAAAAGAACGCGAAGATGAACACCCAGACCAGATCGACGAAGTGCCAGTACAGGCCCATGATCTCGACGATCTCGTAGCGGCCCTTGCGGCCCGTCATAAAGCCTGGCCGCCCGGTGTCGAAGTCGCCGCGCCAGACCTTGCGGGCGATGATCAAGAGAAAGATCACGCCGATGGTCACGTGCGTGCCGTGGAAGCCGGTGATCATGAAGAAGGTCGAGCCGAATTGCGGCGCGCCCCACGGATTGCCCCAGGGCCTGACCCCTTCCGAGATCAGCTTGGTCCATTCGAACGCCTGCATGCTGACGAAGGTCGCGCCGAAGGCGGCGGTCACGAGCATCAAGACCGCGGTCTTCACGCGGTCGCGCCGGTAGCCGAAATTCACCGCCATCGCCATCGTGCCGCTCGACGAGATCAGCACGAAAGTCATGATCGCGATCAGGATGAGCGGGATATCCTGACCCCCGATATGCAGCGCGAATACTTTGCTCGGATTCGGCCACGGCACGGTGGTCGACATCCGCACCGTCATGTAGGAGATGAGGAAGCAGCTGAAGATGAAGGTGTCGCTCAGGAGGAAGATCCACATCATGGCCTTCCCCCAGGACACCTTCTTGAACGCGCGCTGGTCGGACGACCAGTCCGCGACAAAGCCCTGCATTCCGGGAAGCAGCTCTTGCGGTTGTCCCGTGTTCGCCACTGTGGTTTCAGCCATCGCTTCTCAACCTATCTCGTGCCTCGGAGCACCGACGTGCAAAGTTCGATGAAATTGGCGAGCGACGCATCTGCTCCCAGCAGTACCAGGCCGAACAGGATCAGCCAGATCAACAGCAGGAAGTGCCAGTACATGGCGCAGAGCTCGACGCTCAGCCGCAGTTTTTCGGCCGCAAGCCCGCGCCACGCCTTGGCGGTCGTCCGGCCCAACGCCACGACGCCGCCCAACAAGTGCAGCCCGTGCAGCGCCGTGAGGAGATAGAAGAACGTGTTGGCCGGGTTGCTCGCAAGGTAATAGCCGGCGGCATCGAGCTGACGCCACGCGATGATCTGGCCGGCCAGGAAAGCCAGCGCGAGGGCGCCCGCCGCGAGCAGGCCGGTCTGCACGCCCTCGATGTCGCCGCGGCGCGCGTTCACCTGCGCCCATTGCATCGCGACGCTGCTCAGAACAAGCAGGCCCGTGTTGAGCCACAGCACGCCCGGGGCCGGCAGCGGCCGCCAGTCCGCCATGTTCATGCGCATCGCATAGGCGGATAGGAACAGCGCAAACAGCGCGCCGACGACCGCGAGGAACACGCCGAGCCCGATCTTCGCGGCCGGCAACTTGGATGCGCCGGCGCCGGGGAATTCGCCGGCCAGGCCCTCCTCCAGCCACGGCTTGGCGAACAGCCGTTGCCGCGACAGCCACCAGAAGACGATGGCTGCGATGATCGCGACGAAGATGAGGACGAAAGTCACGGCGTTGCGACCCTATGCAGATTCTGACTATGGCGCTTTGGTACGCATCCTCCCCCGCTGCGCGCCCGCTGCGCGGGGGAGGATGGGGGAATAGTGGCGGCTCTATCCACAGGCACGGGCATGCGCTAATTGCTCGCGTTCTTCTTAGGGCTCGTTGAGCATTAAGTGAATCGGGTGCATCTGGAATACTCCGGGTGCACAGGGCGATCACGCTGGTTGGAAGCCGCACTTATTTCCCCACGGGCCCTTAGGCCGCCCGCGCCGCCGCCGGCGGCTGGTTTTGCGGGATGAAGTCCTCCTTCGCGCCCGGCACGCTGTATTCATACGCCCAGCGATAGACGACCGGCAGCTCCTTGCCCCAGTTTCCGTGCCCGGGCGGGGTCTCGGGCGTCTGCCATTCGAGCGTCGTCGCCCGCCACGGATTGCCGCCGGCCTCCTTGCCGTAGCGCAGGCTCCAGAACAGGTTGAACAGGAAGATGATCTGCGCCACGCCCACGATCAGCGCCATGATGCTGATGAAGGCGTTGAGCGAATGCGCCGAGGCCGGCACGAAGGCCAGGTCGCCGATGTCGTGATAACGGCGCGGGATGCCCATCAGTCCGACATAGTGCATAGGGAAGAAGATCGCATAGGCGCCGAGGAAGGTGATCCAGAAATGGATCTTGCCGAGCGCGTCGTTCAGCATGCGCCCGGTGATTTTGGGATACCAATGATAGATCGCGCCGAAGATCACCATGATCGGTGCGACCCCCATCACCATGTGGAAGTGCGCGACCACGAACATGGTGTCCGACAGCGGCACGTCCACGCTCACATTGCCGAGGAACAGGCCGGTGAGCCCGCCATTCAAGAAGGTGACGATGAAGGCGAGCGAGAACAGCATCGGCAGCGTCAGATGGATGTCGCCGCGCCACAGCGTCAGCACCCAGTTGTAGACCTTGATGGCCGTCGGTATGGCGATGATGAGGGTCGTGGTGGCGAAGAAGTACCCGAAATAGGGGTTCATCCCGCTCACATACATGTGGTGCGCCCACACGACGAAACTGAGCGCGCCGATGATCACGATCGCCCACACCATCATGCGATAGCCGAAAATGTTCTTGCGCGCATGGGTCGCGATCAGGTCGGAGACGATGCCGAACGCGGGCAGGGCGACGATGTAGACCTCGGGATGGCCGAAGAACCAGAACAGGTGCTGGAACAGGATCGGGCTGCCGCCGCCGTATTTCAGCTGCTCTCCCATCGAGATCAGCGAGGGCATGAAGAAGCTCGTTCCCAGCACCTTGTCGAACAGCATCATCACCGCGCCGACGAACAGCGCGGGGAAGGCGAGCAGCGCGAGCACGGTGGCGGTGAGGATTCCCCAGATCGTCAGCGGCATCCGCATCAGCGTCATGCCGCGGCAACGGCCTTGCAGCACGGTGACCACGTAGTTCAGCCCGCCCATCGTGAAGCCGATGATGAACAGGATGAGCGAGGCGAGCATCAGGATGATGCCGGCGCTCTCTCCCGGCGTGCCGGCGAGAATGGATTGCGGGGGATATAGCGTCCAGCCGGCGCCGGTCGGGCCGCCGGGGAAGAAGAAGCTCGCCACCAGCACGATCACCGCGAGCAGATAGACCCAGTAGCTCAGCATGTTGACATAGGGGAACACCATGTCGCGCGCGCCGAGCATCAGCGGGATCAGGTAGTTGCCGAAGCCGCCCAGGAACAAAGCGGTCAGCAGGTAGATCACCATGATCATGCCGTGCATGGTGATGTATTGCAGATACTGGTTCGGGTCGATGAAGGAGAAGACGCCGGGGAAGCCGAGCTGGAGCCGCATGAGCCAGGACAGCACCAGCGCCACCAGGCCGATGGCGATCGCGGTCATCGAATACTGAATGGCGATGACCTTGGCGTCCTGACAGAAGACGTAGCGCGTCCACCAGCTGTGCGGGTGCGAAAGCTCTACGTCTCCCACTTCGGCTGGGGGCGGGACATAGTCCTCTTTGCCAAGGGCGACATCGGCCATCAGTGTTCCTCCTTTACTCAATTCCGACGACGGGCTGGGACGGCGAGGCTTTCTTCCGCACGCACCACCCGGGCAAGCTGGCCTGTCTTGTCTACGGCCGAGCCGTGTCCGTCGTCGCCGCCGTCTTCGACCGCGCCGCGATCTGCGCGAATGTCTGCTGCGTCTCCAACCAAGCCTGATTTTGTTCTTGCTGCTCGACGAGGACCTTGCCCCGCATCTGCGAGTGTCCGACGCCGCACAGTTCGGCGCAAAGGACCTCGAATGTGCCGGTCCGCGTCGGCGTGAACCAGTAAGAGGTCACGACGCCGGGAATCATGTCCATCTTCGCCCGGAATTCGGGAACGTAGAAGTCATGCAGGACGTCGATCGACCGGAGCAAGACCTTGACCGGCTTGCCAATCGGCAGATGCAGGTCGTCGCTCTCGATGATGACGTCGTCCTGGCTGGCGGCGTCGTTCGGATCCAATCCCAACGGATTGTCCGTGCTGATGTTCTGGACGTCCGACTTGCCCAGTTTTCCGTCCTTGCCAGGAAGGCGGTAGCTCCACTGCCATTGACGGCCGATGACCTCGACCTCGGTCGCCTCCTTCGGCACGGTGACGTACTGGTGCCAGACATAGAGGCCGGGCGCGAGCATGGCCGCGACCCCAAGCGCTGTCCCGAGGGTGAGCCATCCCTCCAGGCGCTTGTTTTCCGGCTCGTAGGCGGCCTGACCCGCCTCGCGGTGGCGGAAGCGGTACACGCAATAGCCCATGAAGACCACGACGGCCGTGAAAACGATGCCGGTAATCCAAAAGGTAATGATGATCGTGTCGTCGATGGAGCCCCAGTTCGAGGCGATCGGCGTCCACCACCACGGGCTGAAGATGTGAAAAAGGACCGAGCCGACAGCAACAAGAATAAATACGAGCGCGACGCCCATGCCTTGGTCATCCCTGTCTTCGGCTGGAGATGTGAAACGCCACGGCTTGCCGTGCTTTTTGTCGCTTGCCCGTTTACAAGGCGGAAAGGTGCGCTGCTGTTCCAGCAGCACCGCCTTGGCCACGGCAGCCCCAGTCCGAGTCTTGCTCTTAGCTTCTATAGCCCAAGAACGTTTGTCAATTTTTATTGAATGTAAAGCGGTCTGGACGCTTTACTGTCGAAGACGCGGGCCAAGTCGCGCGATCCGGGTCGTCGTATTCGTGAGCGGACTGCAACGACGTTTTCCGCCGCGGCCGAGGGCAGACGAGGTGTTCCGCCGATGCGATGAAACGCGAACCGTTACAACCGGTTGTCGTGCGGGGCGCGTCCCGGCGCATAATGAACCTGTCGGGCCCCTCCGGGTGAAACAGCGGAGTAGAACAATATGCGCGTCGCAATGATCGGCACCGGCTATGTGGGCCTCGTCTCCGGGGCGTGTTTCGCCGAATTCGGGCATTACGTGACCTGCGTCGACAAGGACGCCGAGAAGGTGGACGCGTTGCGGCGCGGCGACATCCCGATCTACGAGCCCGGCCTTGCCGACTTGGTCGTCTCCAACAGGGATGGCGGGCGGCTCAGCTTTGCGACCGAGGTCGCGGCGAGCGTGCAGGCGGCCGATGTCGTGATGATCGCCGTCGGCACCCCCTCGCGCCGCGGCGACGGCCACGCCGACCTCAATTACGTGTTCGCCGCGGCCCGCGAGATCGCAAGCGCGCTGTCGGGATTCACCGTCGTGGTCACGAAATCGACCGTGCCGGTCGGCACCGGCGACGAGGTCGAGCGCATCATCCGCGGCGCGCGGCCGGACGCCAAGTTCGCCGTGGTGTCAAACCCGGAGTTTCTGCGCGAAGGTGCGGCCATTCAAGATTTCAAACATCCGGATCGCATCGTGGTCGGCACGGATGACGTGCCCGCGCGCGAAAGGATGGCGGAATTGTACCGGCCGCTTTATCTCAACGCCGCGCCGATCGTCTACACCGACCGGCGCACGGCCGAACTCATCAAGTATGCGGCGAACGCGTTCCTCGCCACCAAGATCACGTTCATCAACGAGATGGCGGACCTTTGCGAAAAGTCGAGCGTGGACGTGCAGGAAGTCGCGCGCGGCATGGGACTCGACCGCCGCATCGCGCGGCAGTTCCTGC
>DASUPI010000080.1:0-2816 GCA_036281135.1 Rhodoplanes sp.
GGGGAACATGGCGAAGATGCGGGCGAGCTCGGTCCCGATATCGGCGGATGTGCGCGTCCAGGCGCCGAGCCGCAGATTATCCTCGACCGAGAGCGGGGTGAACAGCTGCCGTCCTTCCGGCACCTGCGCGATGCCGAGCGGAACCCGCCGGTGGGCCGGCATGCGGTCTATTCGCACGCCCTCGAAGCGGATCTCGCCGGCGGTCGCCGGCTGCACCCCGGAAATTGTGCGCAGCAGCGTCGTCTTGCCGGCGCCGTTCGCCCCGAGCAGCGCCACGATCTCGCCGGCGCGCACCTCCAACGACACGCCATGCAGCGCCTCGATGCGGCCGTAGCCGCTGCGCAGATGCTCAATGGACAGCACGCGATGCTCCCCGCGAGCCATGGACGCCGAGATAGGCTTCGATCACCGCCTGGTTGGTGCGCACCTCCTCGGCTGTGCCCTCGGCAAGGGTTGCGCCATTCGCGAGCACGTGAATGCGGTCGGACACGTTCATCACAAGCCGCATATCGTGTTCGACCAGCACGACGGTCACGCCGCCCGTGGCGATGTCGCGGATCACGCTTTCGAGTTCGGCGGTCTCGACCGGATTGCACCCGGCCGCCGGCTCATCGAGCAGGAGCACCTTCGGCTCGCTCGCGAGCGCGCGCGCGATTTCCAGCCGCTTGAGATCGCCATAGGCGAGGCTGCCGGCCGACTGCCCGGCGATCGCCGCGAGCCCCACGCGCTTGAGCGCGGCCTGCGCCTGCTCGCGGGTGACGCGGTTCTGCCGGGCGACGGTCGGCAGGTGCAAGAGGTCGGCGACGATCCCGGTCCGTTCGTGGCGATGGCGGCCGACCATGACGTTCTCGAGCGCGGACATGCGGAAGAAAATCTGCAGGTTCTGGAAGGTGCGAGAGAGGCCGCGGCGCGCGAGCTTGTCCGGCTTGAGTCCGGTCACGTCTTCGCCGGCCAGCAGCACGCGGCCGTCGCGCGGCGTGTAGATTCCGGAAATCATGTTGAACAGCGTCGTCTTGCCCGCCCCGTTCGGCCCGATGATCGAGAACACGCAGCGGTCCGGAATCGCGATGCTCACCCCGTCGACCGCCCGCAAGCCGCCGAACCGCATCGACACGTTCTCGGTCGCCAGGATGCTCATGACGCCCGTCCCTTGAACGCCGCCGCGATGCTCGGGACGATCCCGCTGCGCAAGAAGATCATCACGCCCATGAGGACGAGACCGAGCACGAGGTGCTCGTAATCGTGCAGAAAGGTGAGCGCCTGCGGCAGCACGACGAGCACCGCGGCGCCGACGAGCGAGCCTACGATCGATCCCATTCCGCCCAGCACCACCATCGCGACAAGCTCGATCGAGCGCAGGAAGCCGGCCACGTCGGGCGTGATGTGCCCGTTGAACAGCGCGAGATAGGAACCCGCGACCGAGGCGTAGACGGCCGATATGACGAAGACCACGAGCTTGGTGCGCGCGACATCGATGCCGAGCACTCTCGCCGCGGTCTCGCTGTCGTGGATCGCCCGCATGGCGCGCCCGGCCGGGCTGTCGATCAGGTTGAAGGCGAGCGCGGCCCCGACAAGGAAGCTTGCGCCGGACACCCAGTACCAAGTTTGCGAGCCGCGCACGGCCCAGTCGAATAGCACGAGCCGCGGCACCGACATGCCGTCGGGGCCGCCGGTCCAGGCCGCCTCGTTGGTGAAGACAATGGCCAGCAGGAGCCCGAAGCCGAGCGTCGCCACCGCGAGATAGTGTCCCCTGAGCCGCAGGATCGGCCGTCCGACCAGGAAAGCGACGCCGGCGGAAAGCACTGTCCCGACGAGCAGCGACAGCCATGCCGGCAAGCCGAAATGGGTCGGGCCGATCGCCACCGCGTAAGCGCCGATCCCCATGAAACCGGCATGGCCCAGGCTTACCTGCCCGGCAAAGCCCATCAGGAGGTTGAGCCCGAGCGCGGCGAGAGCGAACACGTAAACGAGGGCGGCGACACGGTAGTAGTAGGCCGAAGGGAACAGCAGCGGCACGACGGCGATCACGAGCGCCATCGCGAGAACCGGCGTGAGCCGGTAGCGCGCGAGGCGACGGGCGAACGTGGACCAGACCGTTCCGAAACGATCGCCGAGGCGCGCCGCGTCCTTGACGGCCGGTCGTTCATCGATTCGCCGCACGCTCATACGCGCTCCACGCTGGCGCGTCCGAGCAAGCCTTGCGGGCGCGCGAACAGGACGACCAGGATGACGATGAACGCGACCGCGTCTTTGTATTGCGACGACAGATACCCGGCGGCGAAGGCCTCCAGCAGCCCTAGCAGAAGGCCGCCGATCACCGCGCCGACGGAGCTGCCGATGCCGCCGAGCATGGCCGCAGCGAAGCCCTTCAGGGCGAGGAGCGTGCCGATATTGTAACTCGTCAGCGTGATCGGCGTGATGAGAAAGCCCGCGACCGCGCCGATCGCGGCCGACACCGCGAAGGAAAATCCGACGGTGCGTCGCGTGTCGATGCCGACCAGGCGGGCGGCGAGCTTGTTGGCGGCGGTCGCCAGCACCGCCTTGCCGAACAAGGTGCGCTCGATGAAGGCCCACAGAAGGAAGACGATCACGAGCGCGCCCGCGAGCACCACGATGCTTTGCGGCAGGATGGCCGCGCCGCCGAGTCGAATGGGCTCGTCGCCGAACAAGGGCGGCAGACTGTGGTAGCGCTTGTCGAAAACCACCTGCGCGGCCCCGCGCAGGAAGATCGAGGCGCCGATCGTGATCATGATCAGGCTGACCGCGCTTGCGCCGCGCGCCGTCTCGATCGCGAAGCGATGCAGGGCGAGGCCGAC
>DASUPI010000081.1:0-3400 GCA_036281135.1 Rhodoplanes sp.
GATTTTCCCATCCCGCGCGCGCCCCACAGGAGCGCATTGTTGGCGGGAAAGCCGCGCGCGAACCGCTCGGTGTTTTCGAGGAGCAGATCGCGCACCCGCTCGATGCCCTTGAGCAGCGACATGTCCACGCGGTTGACGCGCTGGACGGGACTGAGCCGCGCTCCCTCGGGATGCCAGACGAAGGCGTCGGCCGCGGCAAAGTCGGGCGCGGCAGGGGCGGGCGGCGCGAGCCGCTCGAGCGCGTCGGCGATGCGGGCGAGGAGGTCTGGATCGGCGCTTTCCGCACCGGAGGCTTTGCGCAACTGCGACATCCCCCGATCCGGTTCAGCCCGAGAACGCGCGGGCGCGGGCGAGCAGGTTCTTGGCGCGGTTCAGGTGCGGGATGTCGAACATCACTCCGTTGATCTGAACCGTGCCGACCCCCGGCGCGGCGGCGAAGGCGGCGACGACCGCCTCCGCATGGGCGACCGCCGCCGCGGTCGGCGTCAGCACATCGTTGATGATCGGCACCTGCGCCGGATGGATCGCTAGCTTGCCGGTAAAGCCGTCGCGGCGCGCCTCCTCGCATTCCCGGCGCAACGCGGCCTCGTTGCGGAAATCGACCGTCAGCGTGTCGATCGGCTGCACCGCGGCGGCCGCCGACGCGGCGAGGCACAGCGTGCGGGCGAACCGATAGGGGTCGAGAAAGCGCCCGTCCGCGCCGCGATTGGCTTCCGCGCCGAGATCGGCGGAGAGGTCTTCCGCGCCCCAGGTCAGTCCGGTAAGGCGGTTGCTCGCGTCCCGATAGGTGCCGGCGAGAAACAGCCCCTGCGCCGTCTCGGTCGCGATCGCGACGATCTTGACATGGCCGTCGGGGAGGCCGCCGAGCGCCTCGCGCACGGCAAGCTTGGCGTCGAGGTGAATGATCGAGGCGCCCCCCTCCGCCTTCGGCAGCATGATCGCATCCGGTTGGGCCGGCACGACGGCGTCGAGATCGGCATCGCTGAGCCCGGTTGTCAGGCCGTTGATGCGCACCAGAATGCGCGGGCGCGGCGTGCGCGCGACGGCGGCCTTGACGAATTCGGCGGCAGCGCCGCGCGCCGCGGCCTTGCGTTCCGACACGACCGAATCCTCAAGATCGATGATCAGCGCATCGGCGCCGCAGGCCAGGCCTTTGTCGAGCTTTTTCTGCGAATCGGCAGGGACGAACAGCAGCGAGCGCATGGAAACACCTTCACTTCGGGCACATCAGCATGAAGGCTTGGCGACGGCACTCGGCCACGAGCTTGCCGTCCTGGTTGTAGGCGCGGTGGTGGAACTCGATGATCCCGGCGTCCGCGCGCGACTTCGATTCGCGCTTGCCGATGATCTCCGTCGTCGCATGCACGGTGTCGTTCTCAAACAGCGGATGCGGGAATTTCACCTCGCTCATGCCGAGATTGGCGATGGTGGTGCCGACCGACAGGTCGGAGACCGACATGCCGATCATGAGGCCGAGCGTGAACAGCGAGTTCATCAGCGGCTGGCCCCATTGGGTCTCCTGCTCGCAGAAATGTCGGTCGATATGCAAGGGCTGCGGGTTGAGCGTCATGTTCGAGAACAGCATGTTGTCCATCTGCGTCACCGTGCGCCGGTAACGATGCTCGACGACCTCGCCGACCTCGAAATCCTCGAAATACATTCCGCCCCGCTTGTGCCGCACCGCCGTTGCGTAGGACATTGGCTGGCTCCCGATGACGAATGTCGACAAGCCCGCCGCAGCTTGCGTCGAAGCTCGTTCGACTTTGTTTACCATATCCGACGATCCTGCCGAATTAGCGCAAAGCGGCCGTTCCGCTTTTCCCGCCACGCCGCGTTCGGGTGCGGCCCGGCCGCCCCGTACTTGCGAGGAGGGGCTTGAGCCATTGACGAGGAGTTCAGGACAATCCCTGCACGCGGTCCGGCTCGGTCACGAACTGCTCCCGCAGAATGCGTTCATCAAGATTATGGCCGGGATCGAACAGCAGCTTCAGGTCGACATTCCGGTCCATGCGCACATCGACCCGCCGCACCGAGCGAACCTCGTCGTGGTCGGCGACCGCGCCGACCGGCCGCTTGTCCGGCGCGATCACATTGATCGTGACGACGGCGGTGTCGGGCAGGAGCGCGCCGCGCCAGCGCCGCGGCCGGAACGGACTGATCGGCGTGAGCGCGAGCAGGGGGGCGCCGATCGGAATGATCGGCCCCATGGCCGAGAGATTATAGGCGGTCGAGCCGGCGGGCGTCGCCACCATGATCCCGTCCGCCTGCAACTCCTTCAGCCGCTCCCTGTGATCGACCAGAACATTGAGCCGCGCCGCCTGATAGGTCTGGCGATACACCGAGACCTCGTTGATGGCGTGATACTCGTGATGCGCGCCGTTCACATCGACGGCGTTCATGAGCAGCGGATGGATCACGGTCGTCTCCGCGGCGTGCAGGCGCTCCTCAAGGTCGTCCTCGCGATAGTCGTTCATCAGGAAGCCGACGGTGCCGCGGTGCATCCCGTAGATCGGCTTGCCGGATCCCATGAAGTTGTGCAGGGTCCGCAGCATCAGGCCGTCGCCGCCGAGCGCGACGATCATCTGCGCCTCCTCCGGAGCCACTTGGCCGTAGCGTTCGGCGAGTGCGGCAAGCGCGGTCTGGGCGTCACGCGTATTGCTGGCGACGAACGCGATCCGGTCGATCTTGGGCGGCAAGGACATGACGGCTCGGCAGCCCCCGCGCGGTCCCGGCATCGGCTGACGCTCGGAAAGGATGGAAGGATGGAGCGCGCGATTTTCGTCTATACGACCTACCCCAGTGTTGTCGAGGCGGAGGCGGCTGGAAAAGCTCTGGTCGAGCGCCGCCTCGCCGCCTGCGTCAACATCCTGCCCGGAATGATCTCGCATTACGCGTGGCAGGGCGCGGTCGAGCGCGCGGAGGAGGTCGTCATGATCGTCAAGACCCGCGCCTCGCTCGCCGAGCCGGTGCGGGCGGCGGTGAAGGAGATGCACTCCTACACGACGCCCGCCATTCTCGTCATTCCGCTCGAGGGCGTCGATTCATCCTATCTCGGCTGGCTGTTCGAGGCGACGGAAGGCGCGGAGAGCGGGTGACGCGTGTGCAGCGTGAGCCGGTGAAATGGCGCTCGTAGAAATCTTCGTCGGGAAGGGCTGCCTACTCATCCTCCCCCGCGCGCAGCAGCGGGGGAGGGGGACCGCCCGAAGGGCGGGGGAGGGGGTATTGTGTGCGCTTGCTGTTGGCCCCCTCCACCATGCTGCGCATGGTTCCCCTCCCCCGTTTCACGGGGGAGGATGGTTTTGCCGAGAAAGAATTGACCGCTCAAGCCGCGCCTTCGAGCTTGAAGTGCTCGCGCACGAGCTTCGCCACCGCGAGATTGTCGACCTTGCCGGAGCCGAGC
>DASUPI010000082.1:0-6363 GCA_036281135.1 Rhodoplanes sp.
CCAGGATCCCCAGGCCGGCGGCATGATGCGCACGCAAATTCCGAAATTCCGCCTGCCGACATCGGTGATCGACGAGGAGTGCGGCTACGTGCTCGACCTCGGGGTCGAGTTCGTCGGTGGGCGCCGCATCGACAGCATGAAGGCCCTGCTTGCCGAAGGCTATGATGCCGTTTTCGTCGGCTGCGGCGCGCCGCGCGGACGCGATCTCGACATTCCCGGCCGCAAGAAGGCCGCCGGCCATGTCCATATCGGAATCGATTGGCTCGCGAGCGTCTCCTTCGGCCATACCAGCAGGATCGGCAAGCGCGTGATCGTGCTCGGCGGCGGCAACACGGCGATGGATTGCTGCCGCTCCTCGCGCCGCCTCGGCGGCGAGGACGTGAAAGTGGTCGTCCGCTCCGGCTTCGAGGACATGAAAGCCTCGCCGTGGGAGAAGGAAGACGCGATGCACGAGGGCATCCCGATTTTCAATTATCTCGTGCCGAAGGAATTCACCCATGCGAACGGCCGCCTCACCGGCATCCTGTTCGAGAAGGTGAAGGCCGAATACGACGCCGAAGGCCGGCGCCGGCTGGCACCGTCGGACGAGCCGGACCAGCATTTTCCTTGCGACGACGTGCTGATCGCGGTCGGTCAGGAAAACGCCTTCCCGTGGATCGAGCGCGACACCGGCGTCGAATTCGACAGAAGCGGCATGCCCAAGGTCGATCCCCGCACGATGGGCTCGACCCATCCCAAGGTTTTCTTCGGCGGCGACGCTGCGTTCGGCCCGAAAAACATCATCTGGGCGGTCGCGCACGGCCACGAAGCGGCGGTCTCGATCGACAGGTTCTGCCAGGGCGAGGACGTGAACGAGCGGCCGCTGCCGGCGGTCGACGTGATCAGCCAGAAGATGGGCATCCACGAGTGGAGCTACGACAGCGAGATCTCGCCGGACAGGCGCTATCGGGTGCCGTTGCGCGACAAGGTCGTGGCGCTTGCCGACATCAAGGCCGAGGTCGAGCTCGGATACGACGTTACGCTCGCGCTCGCGGAGGCGCGCCGCTGCCTGAATTGCGACGTGCAGACAGTGTTCACGACGTCGCTGTGCATCGAATGCGACGCCTGCGTCGACATCTGCCCGATGGATTGCATCACCTTCACCGCGAACGGGGAGGAAGCGGAACTGCGCGGGCGGCTGAAGGCGCCCGCCAACAATCTCCCACAAGACCTCTATGTCTCCGACGAACTCAAGACCGGCCGCATCATGGCGAAGGACGAGGATGTCTGCCTGCATTGCGGACTGTGCGCCGAGCGCTGCCCGACCGGCGCCTGGGACATGAGGAAATATCTCATCGACATGACCCACGCGGGAGCTCCATGCCAGCAACCAGCCCGATCAGCAGCGTAAACGATTTCGTCGTCCGCTTCGCCAATGTGAACGGCTCGGGCTCGGCGAGCGCGAACGAGATGTTTGCGCGCGCGGTGCTGCGCATGGGCGTGCCGGTCGCCGCCCGCAATATCTTCCCCTCCAACATCCAGGGTCTGCCCACCTGGTTCGAGGTGCGCATCTCGCAGGCGGGCCATCTCGGCGCCCGCGGCGGCGTCGATCTCATGGTGGCGATGAACCCGCAGACCTGGGAGAAGGACGTCGCCGCGATCGAGCCCGGCGGATATCTCCTGTACGATTCGACGCGGCCGATCCCGGCGAACCGGTTTCGCGACGACGTCACGGTGATTGGCGTCCCGCTCACCGCGATCTGCCACCGCGAATATGATGAGCCGCGCGCGCGCCAATTGTTCAAGAACATGGTCTATCTCGGGGCTCTCTGCGCGCTCATCGGCCTCGACGTGGCGGTGGTCGATTCGCTCATCAGCGAGCAGTTCCGCGGCAAGGAGAAGCTGATCGAGCCGAACACCCATGCGGTGCGGCTCGGCCGCGACTGGACGCTCGCGAACGCGCCCTGCCCGCTCGGCCTGCGCCTCCAGCACGCGAATGCCGTCGGCGACCGCATCTTCATCGACGGCAATGCCGCGGCCGGGCTCGGCGCGGTCTATAGCGGCGCAACGGTGTGCGCCTGGTACCCGCTCACGCCGTCCACCTCGCTCGCCGAAGCCTTCAACCGCTACTGCAAACGGTTCCGCGTCGATGCGGCGACGGGCAAGAACAGATACGCGATCATCCAGGCCGAGGACGAGCTTGCTTCCATCGGCATCGTGATCGGCGCGGCCTGGAACGGCGCGCGCGCCTTCACCGCCACCTCGGGCCCCGGCATTTCCTTGATGCAGGAGTTCTTCGGGCTCGCTTATTTCGCCGAAATCCCGGCGGTGATTTTCGACGTGCAGCGCGGCGGCCCCTCGACCGGAATGCCGACCCGCACGCAGCAGTCCGACGTGCTCGCCTGCGCCTATGCCTCGCATGGCGACACCAAGAACGTGCTGCTGTTTCCCGCCGACCCGAGCGAGACCTTCGAACTGAGCGCGCAGGCCTTCGACCTCGCCGACCGGCTGCAGACTCCCATCTTCGTCATGCTCGATCTCGACCTCGGCATGAACCGCCATCTGTGCAAGCCGCTTGCATGGGACGAGACGCGCAGATACGACCGCGGCAAGGTGATCACGGCGGCCGACATCGAGGCGGGCAAGAACTTCTTCCGTTATGACGATGTCGACGGCGACGGCATTCCGTTCCGCTCCTATCCGGGCACGCACCCGACCAAGGGTTCGTTCATGACCCGCGGCACCTCGCGCGACCGCAGCGCGCGCTACACCGAGGAGGGCGGCCTCTATGTCGAGAATATGGAGCGCCTGCTCAAGAAGTTTGACACGGCGAAGGGCCTGGTGCCGCGGCCGATACGCTGCGACTCCGGGACGCCGACGCGATACGGGGTGATCTATTACGGCTCGACCACGCCGGCAATGGACGAGGCGATCGCCTTGCTCGAGGCGAGCGGGAACCGGCTCAACCGGCTCCGCGTCCGCGCCTTCCCGTTCCATCAGAACGTGATCGATTTCGTCGCCGAGCACGAGATCGTGTTCGTGGTCGAGCAGAACCGCGACGCGCAGTTACGCACGCTGTTGGTGACGGAGGGGGGCCTCGAACCGGCGCGGCTTGTTCCCGTCCTGCACTATGACGGCATGCCGATCACCGCGCGTTTCATCGCGGGCGCCATCGGGAAGCGGCTCGACGCACGCAAGATCATGCCGTTTCGTAAACTGGGGGCCTGATCTTGGTCGCGCTGTCGTCAGTCCGTCTTGAAAATCGCCGCAAGATCGCGGCGCCCGTGCAGCACTCGCACGATTTCGATGGCGTGATCCGTCACCCGGTAAAAAATGACGTATCGATCAGCCACGACCGAGCGCAGCCCGCCCTTCAGTTCGCTACGCGCGCGGCCCGCGGAATGGGTGAAACATCAGGGATTTGCCGAGCGTATCTATCCTCTCGAGTTGTGCATCGGCGGTTTCATCGGAGGCCTCGCCGGCCACATAGATCCAGATGCTCAGGAGATCGCTTTCGGCGGCGCGGGACCAGACGAGGCGTCTACGCTTTTCCACGGATCAGGCGCGCGCGCTCGATGACATCCTCGAAATCGAGATCAATCCCGCCTTCGGTTTCGAGCGAGCGAATGCCTTCCTCGATGTCGGCGCGCAGCTCACGAAGCTTTTCGACATGCGCCAAAAGCTCACGGCCGATCTGCTCCTGTGCCGCTTCCGGCAGTGTCGCGACTTCCGCCAATGCAGCCTCCAGGGACTTAATCGCCTCCAAGACGCCCTGGCAGGAATTTATAGCGCATGACCGATATCGCCAAGCTGAAGTGTCATGAGCCTGACTTGCCGCGCGGTATGCGCCCGGCATTCGACGAGCCATGCCATGCGTTGGGTTGCTGATGCGAACGATCGTTTCGGTGCAGATCCTGCGCGCGGTCGCCGCCAGCGCCGTGGTGCTCGCGCACGCGCAGTCCTGGCTGTCCAAGATGGCCGGCGCGCCGGACGCGCTGCCCGATCTCCATTTCGTCGGCTGGTTCGCCGTCGACCTGTTTTTCGTCATTTCCGGCTTCATCATGGTCTACACCTCGGAGTCGATGTTCGGACGGCCCGATGGACCGAAGAACTTCATGCTCCACCGGCTGGTTCGCATCGTGCCGTTCTACTGGTTGGTCACGGCGGCCTATGCCGCCATGTCTCTGGCCTTTCCCGGATTCGATCGGAGCTACGGGCTGGATTTCATCGCGGCATCCTTCCTGTTCATCCCGATGCTCAATGCCGACGGAGCGGCCATGCCGATCGTCGGCCACGGGTGGACGCTCAATTACGAGATGCTGTTCTATTCGGTGTTTGCCCTCGCGGTGTTCGCGCCGCGGAGGCTGGCCGTCGCCTTGGCGTCGAGCGCGCTTGTTGCCGCCGTCATTCTCGGCAAGCTGCTGGTCCCGACATCGACCGCGCTCGCTTTCTGGACAAGTCCGCTCGTCTTGCAGTTCATCTACGGGATGCTGATCGGCCTCCTCTACCGGGAGGGACTGCGGTTGGCGAAGCCGCTTGCCGTCGCGCTCGTCATTGCGGGTTGCGCGTCGCTCTACCTCTTCCGCTACGCCGCGGTCGACACCCCGCCGCACGTGCTGTTGGCCGGATTCTCCGCGACGCTCGTGGTCGCCGGCGCGACGTTCGGAGACTTCTCCTTGGAGGGCCCGGTCTGGCGTTCGCTCGCCACCATCGGCGACGCCTCATACGCGATCTATCTGCTGCATTCCGCTCCCATTCGCGGCGTCCGGTTCCTGTCGCGCGCGACGTCGCTCGATTTCGCGAGCGCGCCATGGCTCTATCTCGGTCTCGCCTTGGCCGGCGCGATCGCGCTCGGGACGGTGATCTACTTTGTGTTCGAACGGCCGCTCACGCGGTATCTGCGCGGCCTGCTGAAGCCGCGCAAGCTCGCGCACGCGTCGGCCGCTTGGTGATGGCGGTGCGCCGTGCAATGGATGGTCGCCGCACCGGCCGACAGGAGAGGACGGCATGACCTATCTCGCCAAGCCGAAGTTCCACCACCCTGCCCTGCCGAAGAACGCGCTCGGCTACACCCGGCGCAACTACGAAGGCGCGATCTCGACCTTGTGCGCGGGCTGCGGCCACGACTCGATCTCGTCGGCGATCATCGAGGCGTGCTTCGAGCTCGCGATCGAGCCGCATCGCGTGGCCAAACTCTCCGGCATCGGCTGCTCGTCGAAGACGCCGACCTATTTCCTCGGCAATTCGCACGGCTTCAACTCGGTGCACGGGCGCATGCCCTCGGTGCTCACGGGCGCGAACCTCGCCAATCGCGAGCTGATCTATCTCGGCGTCTCCGGCGACGGCGATTCCGCCTCGATCGGGCTCGGCCAGTTCGCCCATGCGATCCGGCGCGCCGTTCGCATGGTCTACATCGTCGAGAACAACGGCGTGTACGGCCTCACCAAAGGGCAGTTCTCCGCGACCGCCGACCGCGGGTCGAAATCGAAGCGCGGCAACATCAACAGCGACAGTCCGATCGATCTCGTCGCGGTCGCGCTGCAGCTCGGCGCGACCTTCGTCGCGCGCTCGTTTTCCGGCGACAAGGAGCAGCTCGTGCCGCTTATCAAGGCGGCGATCGAACACGAAGGCGCGGCTTTCATCGACGTGATCAGCCCCTGCGTCGCCTTCAACAATCATCCCGGCTCCACCAAGAGCTTCGATTATGTGCACGCGCATAACGAGGCGGTGAACCGGCTCGACTTCGTGTCGTCACGCGATCCGATCACGGTGAGCTATGCGCCGGGCGCGGTCGAACTGGTCGAACAGCACGACGGCTCGGTGATTGCGCTGCGCAAGCTCGACGCGGAATTCGACCTGCAGGACCGGCTGGCGGCGATGAACTTCCTGCAGATTCACGCCGCGCGCGGCCAGATCGTCACCGGGCTGCTTTATCTCGACCGCGCGCCGGAAGATCTGCACGACCATCTCGACACGGTCGCGGCCCCGCTCAATTCCCTGTCCGAGGACGATTTGTGTCCGGGTTCGGAGGCGCTTGACAAGATCAATGCGGGCCTGCGCTGACGCAATGCGTCATCGCGCCTGCGGGCAAGCTTGCAGGCTCCAAGCGAGCTCAGCCCGCTCGCAGCGCCGCCACCGATCTCGGCTTGTTGCTTGGCTCAGTTCCGCTCGACGAAGCAGCTGCCGCCCGCCGACTTGAGGCTCTCGCAGAGCTGGACGGCCTCCTCACGCGAGGCGAAGGGTCCGACCTGCGCGCCGAAATAGACGCCCTTGCCGGTTTGCTCCTTGCGGCGAATGATCGCCTGCCGGCCGCCCAGCACGGACGGATATTTCGCCTGCATCGCGCGGAACGAGGCCTGCGCGTCCCCCTCGCTCTTCTGCGCC
>DASUPI010000083.1:0-2414 GCA_036281135.1 Rhodoplanes sp.
TCCCATGCGCGGATTGCGCCGCACGAAATCGCAATAGGCGAAGCCGAAGCCCGAGAGCGAGCCGCGAAAACTCGTGCCGCTCGTCTGCACGACATCGAAACAGGGCTCGAACATCGCGCCGCGCAGCGAAGCGCAAATCGCCGTCGGGGTGACGCGGATCGTCCCGACAGGCATCGCAACGAAGCGTGCGGCTTTTCCCGGCGCTTGGAGCGTTCCGACCACCGCCCCGTCGGCAAAGATGCGGCCGACGCCGCGGGTGCCGTCGAAGCAGTTATAGGAGAACAGCTTTCCCGCGACAAAGCGCTTGGCTTCGTCGGGCCTGAGCGGACCCGCCTTGGCGGCGACGGTGGCCGCCATTGCAAGCACGACCGGCACCAGAATCAAGCGGCACATGCGCATGGCGGTCCCCGCAATCGGCGACTGGTGCACCGGGTCTTAACCATGACCCGCAGTGGAAGCATGCGCTCAGTTTGTCGCCAAAGTCTGAACGCGTTTACCCGATCTTGACCACGATGCGACCTCGCACGCCGCCGTCGGCAAGGCGCCGCGCGCCCTCGATGGCATCGGCAAGACCGATTTCCTCGGTCATAGTGGACAATTTGCGTGAATCGAGATCGGATTCCAAGCGCCCCCACGCATCTCTTCGCAAGTGTTGCGGACACATCACAGAATCGATGCCGAGAAGGGAAACGCCGCGCAGAATGAACGGGGCGACGCTGGTCGGCAGGTCCATGCCGCCGGCAAGCCCGCACGCGGCGACCGCGCCCCCATAGCGCGTCATCGACAGAACATTGGCGAGCGTCACCGAACCGACCGCGTCGACGCCCGCTCCCCAGCGTTCCTTGCCGAGCGGCCGGACCGGTCCGGTCAGCTCCTGCCGCGCGATCACCTCCGCCGCGCCCAGCTGCTTGAAGTAGTCGGCCTCCTGCGGCCGCCCGGTCGAGGCGATCACGTGGTGCCCGAGCTTGGCGAGGATCGCGACGGCGACCGACCCGACGCCGCCGGCCGCCCCGGTCACCACCACGGGGCCGCGGTCGGGGGTGACGCCATGCCGCTCCAGCGCGAGCACGGCCAGCATGGCGGTATAGCCCGCCGTGCCGATCGCCATGGCGGTCCACGTCGTCATCGTGGGCGGCACGGGAACCAGCCAATCGCCCTTGCAGCGCATTTTTTCGGCATAGCCGCCGAGATGGGTCTCCCCGCAGCCCCAGCCGTTCAAGATGACCTTGTCGCCGGCCCTCCATTCCGGATGGGTCGAGGTTTCGACCGTGCCGGCCGCGTCGATGCCGGCGATCATCGGAAACCGCCGCACCACCGGCGCCTTGCCGGTGATCGCAAGCCCGTCCTTGTAATTGACGGTCGACCACTCGACGCGGAAGGTGACGTCGCCTTCCATCAGGTCGCTCTCATCGAAGTCGGAGAGCGCCGCGGTCTGCCCGCCGTCGCTCTTGCGGATGACGATCGCCTTGAAACTGGCCACGCGAATTCCCCTGTTGTGCGGGGCCGGCGGCCCCTTCGGAGACGCCAAAGTTAATCGCCGGGCCTGCGGGCGCACAAGGGCGTCTGGCAGTACGCCTTGGTCAGGCGCGCGCCACCGCGAGCCGCGTCACCGGCTTCTCGACAATCGGCAGATTGATCAGCGCGGACAGCACGCCGAACAGGATCGACAGCCACCAAACGACGTCATAGGAGCCGGTCCGCTCGAAGGCGATGCCGCCGATCCACACGCCGAGGAAGCCGCCCACCTGGTGGCTGAAAAAAGCGACGCCCGACAGCATAGCGAGCCATTTCGTCCCGAACATCACGACGACCAGACCGTTGGTCGGCGGCACGGTGGACAGCCACATCAGGCCGATCACCGCGCCGAATGCGAGTGCGCTCGCTGGCGTCACGGGAAAGGCGATGAAGGCGAGCACGGCAAGCGCGCGGATGAGGTAGATCACCGCGAGAATGTAGCGCTTCGGCATCCGGTTGCCGAGCCAGCCCGAGCCGAGCGAACCGATGATGTTAAACAGGCCGATCACCGCGATGGTCCATCCTCCGACTTGCGCCGATAGACCGCGGTCGATGAGATAGGCCGGCATGTGCACGGTGATGAATGCGAGCTGGAAGCCGCAGGTGAAGAAACCGAGCACCAGGTAAATGAACGAGCGGTGCGCGACCGCCTCGCCGAGCGCCGCGCGGGACGACCGCGGCTCTGCCCCAATGGCGAGCAACGACGCGGCGCCCGCGCGCGGGGTCGCGAGAGCAAGCGAGAGCGGCAGGACCAGCAGCGTCAAGCCGGCGAAGATGAGCAGAGCGCTCTGCCAGCCATAGGCGTCCTGCAGGGAGACGGACAGGGGCGAGAACAGGAACTGGCCGAACGATCCCGCCGCGGTCCCGGCCCCGAAGGAGAGCGAGCGCCAGGATTCGGG
>DASUPI010000084.1:0-2202 GCA_036281135.1 Rhodoplanes sp.
CCGTGTATCCGCGGATTGCGCATTCCGGCCGCAACCGTCGTCGGCATGATTGCGGACGGCATGAGCGAGGCCGAAGTGCTGCAGGCGCTCCCCGATCTTGAGCGCGAGGACATTGCCGAGGCGCTCCGCTACGCGGCAGAAGCGGTCCTTGAGCGCGAATTGCCTTTGAACTCACCGTGAGATTTCTGGTCGACAATGCGCTGTCGCCCGTATTGGCGGAAAGTCTGCGGCTCGCCGGCCACGACGCACAACACGTCAGAGATCATGGGCTACAGGCGGCCAGCGATGCGCGCATCTTCGCTCTGGCCGCCAGTGAAGATCGAATCTTGATTTCGGCTGACACCGATTTCGGTGCGCTGCTCGCATCGAGAAACGAGCGCAAGCCGTCTGTCATTCTGTTCCGGCGCGGAACGGACCGCCGCCCGAACAGACAGGCTTTGCTGCTATTGGCCAACCTGCCGGCATTGCAGGAGTCACTGCGGCGGGGCTGCGTCGTCGTATTGGAAGAGTCGCGCATGCGTATGTCTGCTGCCCTTCGGCGAGGATCGCCCGTAGCAGGAGTCGCTGCAACGGGTTCGATTAGGGCAGCACTGTGGCCAAATTGTTTCACCCCGGATTTACTTTAATCACGAAAAGTCGAAGTCCTTGCTGGAACAAGATCATCTGACGATTGTTCTTGGTGGGATGGTTGGGAGTCTGCGCGCGGGCGCGGACGCCGAACACACTTGTGGGGGGATTATGGCACACCTTGCTTCTCGTTCCGTCATAGTTGCGCTTGCGTCTTGCGTGCTGGCCGGCGTCTCGGCGCCGACGGCAGCGGAGGCGCGGGAAGTCGTCGCGTTCCGCGACGCCAATTACTCGGCCGGCACGGTTGTCGTGCGGACCAGCGAGCGTCGCCTCTATTACGTGCTCGGCGATGGCAGAGCGCTGCGCTACCCGGTCGGCGTCGGCAAGGCCGGCAAGCAATGGTCCGGCACGACCATGATCAGCAGCAAGCAAATGCGGCCCGACTGGTCGCCGCCCGCCGAAGTCAAACGCGACAAGCCGTTCTTGCCGAATCTCATTCCGGGTGGCAGCGTGAAAAACCCGATGGGCGCCGCGGCGCTGACGCTCTCGGGCGGCCAGTATGCGATCCACGGGACGAACATGCCGGGCTCGGTCGGCGGCTTCGTCTCCTACGGCTGCATCCGCATGTACAACGCCGATGTCGTCGATCTCTTCGGTCGCGTCGGCGTCGGCACCACGGTCGTCGTGACCCGCTGAAAGCTGTCGGTCTCCTGAACCTGCAACATGGCTGGGCGACCAGCCCGGCCATGTTTCTCTGCGCCGCCCGAACCATCCTCCCCCGTGAAACGATGTTTCACGGGGGAGGATGAAGCGCTCTGACCGCCGCATGGTCGAGGTTCAGCACCAGCCGGCGCGGCGGCCGCCGTCATAGCGGCGGACCACGCCCTTGGCGATGAGCGCCTCGGCTACGCTCGGCGTTGCGCGTGTCGCGACGGTCCCGAGCAGGCGGCCATATTTGTCGTCGCCCAGGTCGTGGATCGTCACCCCGCCCTCGGCGAGAATCGCCCGCAGGGCGCGTTGCGCCGCCTCGGCGCCGATCCGCTCCCCCTCGCACGCCGCATGGAGTTCGGGCGCGTCGACCCCACGCAGCCGCACCCGCGTCGTCACCCGGAAGCCGGGCTTGAGCTCGATGCGCGCGTCGAAGGTGTCGCCGTCCACCACCTTGAGCACCCGCGCGGCGATCACCGCCGGCGCGCCCGCGATCGGCGGCGACGGGAGCCGTTCGGCCGGAGGGGACGGGCCGTCCCACCAGGACTTGACGGCCGCACCGCCCAGCAGGGCCAATGCGACCAGCAGCCCGATGACGGGCGATCTGCCCGCGCGGCGAGGCAAGGAATATTTCCGAGAGTATCGGATCATATTCCTATATAGCCGATTCGCCGGGCGGCGCGCAAGCGCTCTGTTGCTGGTTCGTTCGCGGTAGAGCTGAGAGTTGCGGCCCTTAAGGCAATGGGTCATGTGCCCTCCCACCACCAGCCCTCAAAAATCGCTGGCGAGGCCCTTGATCTCCCAGTCGCCATAGCGGACGGGCTCGAGGCCGCCGCGGCCATTCAGCTCGGCCGGCCGCTCGGCCGTGCGGTCGATCTCGGAGCGGCGGGCGGCGGCTTCCGCCAGCGCGCGCTCGGCGGCCGGGCT
>DASUPI010000085.1:0-3067 GCA_036281135.1 Rhodoplanes sp.
CGCAGGGAGAGAACCGATGAGAGGTCTTGTCGTCGCGCTGGCGCTCTTGTCCGCCGCAGCCACGGCCGCGCATGCGCAGGACGCCATTCCCGATCTGAAGGGCGCCTGGACGGGAAAGGGCAAGGCGGCCGTGCTCGGCAATAATCCGCATCATCCGGGTTCGCAGACTCCCGACGACGCACCGCGCCTGCGCGACATCGAGGCGACCCACATCGTCGAGGGCCAGGACGGCCGGCTCGCCTGGGGCCGCTCGTCATCCACGGCCGCCGACACCAAGGAACCCTTCGTCTGGGCCATCGCGAGCGACAACAAGTCGATCATCGGCGCCGATCAGGACGGTTACTTCCGTATCACGCTCATCGCGCCCGACCGCATGGAAAAGTGCTACGTCCACAATGGCGCGGGCCCCACGCGCTCGATCGTCGCCGCCTGTTACACGATGGAGCGGGTGAAGCGCTAGTCTAGCGCTTAGCCGAGCAGAGCGAGCAGCCCGGATTGAGCGAAGCGAAATCCGGGGCCGCTCTCCCACGTTACTGCTGCGCTCTTGCAGGCGACCCGTTTGCTGCATGCGGCTGCTTCCGTCGCCGCTATGGCTTGCCCGATTTCAGCCGGATGATCGGGCCGTCCACGACGAACGCGCCGAAGCCGCGATGATGGATCGTTTTCGGATTCTTCTGCGCCGGACTTCACCACTTCCAGGACGAAGAGATTGTAGGCGTTGACGAGGCGCGTATCGCGCACCTTGCATTCGAGATTGGCGAAGCACTCGGCGATCAAAGGCGGTGCGACGCGCTCGGCCGGCAGCGGCGTGAGGCCGAACGCCGCGAACTTGTCGATGTCGCCGCCCGAGGAATTGCCGACCTTGACGACCTTGGCGGCCAGTTTCCGCGCCGGAACGGCGATCACGCATTCGCCGCTCGCGCGCAACGCCGCAAAGCTGTGATTGGCGCTGCTGACCACGCAGGCGACCAGCGGCGGCACGAACTCGACCATCATGTGCCAGGACATGGTCATCACATTGGCGCGGCCCTTGCGGGCCGTCGTGACCAGCACCACCGGGCCCGGTTCGAGCAGCTGGTATACTTTCGACACGGGCAGTGGCTGCAGGGTCGGCATCGAGCGTTTGGCTGCGTTCATCGCGGGCTATCTGCCGTACCAGTCGCGGTCACATCCCATCATACTCCATGCAGCGCGGAGTCGCAGCCGGACCAGCTCGTCGGACGGTTGAGCGCAGCGCAACGCAAACCTACATGCGCTCCAGCGCTCGCAAATCCGCGGCGGAACAAGGGGAACGCGCGTTCATGTGGCAGACCTTCACCTATTATGCCGCGCTCGGCGCTTGAGTCCGTGGTCGGCGTGTTCGGCATCCGGCTCTACGAGGAGCCGCGCTATGCCGTCGAGGCCGATCGTGCGCGCGCCCGCATGCGCGATTGCCGCCTGCCAGGTGCGCAGCCCGAAGCCCCGGCCGCGCAGATCGGGCCGTACGATGTAGAAGCCGAGGAAGGCGAAGCGGTCGTCGTAGTTCACGACCGAGATGGTCGAGGCTGGCGCGCCCGCGTGCTCGCCGACGAGAAACCCCGCAGGATCGACGCTGGCGAAACATAAGGCGTCTGCGAGGCCGGGGTTCCAGCCTTCCGCCGCCGCGCGATCGAGCGCGTACGCGATCTCTTCGGCGCGCATCGCGCGAAGGCGAAAGCCGTCATCTGTCATCGCCGTGCTCATGCTCATTCGATCAAATAAAATCCGGGAGTTTGAATCGATGTGATACGCGCTACAGCATAATCATCCGGCCGCCAGCACAAGGAAATCCGTATGCGCCGCCGCCTGCTCGCTCTCGGTCTGGTTTTCATCGCCGCTCACGCATTGGCGGACGAACGCGCCGATCACGTGGTCGCCGAGCCGCAGGCCTATCCGGCGGTTCCGCTGTTGTCGACCGGGACCAGCATCATCGGCGAGACCATTCGCTATCCGACCACGGGTCCCGCGCAGGTCACGGCTGCGATCGTCACGCTTGCACCGGGCGAGAAGACGAGCGTGCATAAACACGGCGTGCCGTTGTTCGCCTATATTCTGGAGGGCGAGCTGACGCTGGATTATGCGGGCTACGACAAGCGCACCTATCGCGCGGGCGACACGTTCATGGAGGCGATGGGCGTCGCCCATCTCGGGATCAATACCGGCGCGCAGACGATGCGGCTGCTCGCGGTCTATATGGGCGCGCAAGACGCCGAGAATGTCATTCCGGTCAAGTAGCCGGACCGAGTGCGCAGGCGAGATCGACGAGGCGGGACGCGACCGTTTCAGCGGCCGGCCCTTCGGACTTGTCAGTCGCGCGATTGGCTTTCATCGCCGAGCGGCGGGCTTGCGACGCTCAATGCGGGCGCACCGCGCGTCGCCGCAACGAGCCGCCGCGCCGCGCGCGGGTCGGGCATGCGCAGCCGGCGCACGGTCAGTTCGTCGATCTCGAGCGACTGGAAGCGCGCCTTGCGGACCGAGAGGCGGCCGACCGCGAACGCGCCGATCGCCAGCGCGCCGATGGCGAAGGCGCCGAGCGCGAGCGCGCCGACCGCCGCCGCGCCGACGCCCGCATTGCGCAGCGCCGCGGAGCCCGGGCGCGCCGGTTGGCGCGCTCGCAGGCGTTCGATCTCCTGGGACAGCGAGCGCGCGAGGGGGCGCAGGCGTTCGATCTCGTGGGGAAGCGCGCGGGCGATTTCACGGGGCAAAAGTCGATTGGCGCGCATGTCAGATGCTCCCGCGGGCTGCAGGCCGGGTTGATCGGCGACGCAGCGGTAACCAATGTGGCGCCAGTTCTGTTCCGGGAACTCCATTCAGCGTTCTCACCCGGTCGTTCTCCCCGCTCGTGCAACCGTCATCGTTCTCGCGGCGCGGAGGCGCCCGAGGTTTGCGTAAGCTTTTCCCTCGCAATGCGAGGGCGCGCGGAACGCCGGGGCCGCAAACCCCGCAGCCCTGTGTGCAGTGTGGGTAAAGCACACAGGAGTAGTCGCCGCAGGATTTGCCGGTTGCCCGGCGTCCCGCGCGCGGTGTTTGTAGGCTTGCTCCGCATGCC
>DASUPI010000086.1:0-3892 GCA_036281135.1 Rhodoplanes sp.
GGTGCTGGTCACGTTCGGCCTGATCCTCGTGCTCAACGAGGTCACCCGGCTGATCTGGGGGCCGGTGCCGGTGCCCATGCCGCTGCCCGACTGGCTTTCGGGCTCGGTCGAATTGTTCAAGGGCGTGCGCTATCCGACCTTTCGGCTCGCGATCCTCGTGGTCAGCGCGGCCGTCGCGATCGGCCTCTACCTCGTCGTCGTGCACACGCGCGCCGGCATGTGGGTGCGCGCCGGCGCGAGCAACCGGCCGATGGCCTCGGCGCTCGGCGTCGACGTGCAGCTCGTCTTTTCCGTGGTGTTCGCGGTCGGCGCCGCGTTGGCAGGGCTCGCCGGCATCATGGCGGGCCCGGTCTTCGCCGTGCAGATCGGGATGGGAGAGCCGATCCTCATCCTCGCCTTCGTGGTCACGACCATCGGCGGCATCGGCTCGATCCGCGGAGCGTTCCTCGCCGCTCTCCTGATCGGCGTCGTCGACACGTTCGGACGCGTGCTGTTGCCGCCGGCGCTGGGCAGCATGGTGATCTTCATCCTGATGGCGGCCATCCTGGCGCTCCGGCCGCAAGGCCTGTTTCCGGTGCAGAACTGACGATGCGCGACATTACGCAACCAAGCAGAGCGGACCGCGCCCAGTGGCTCGTGCGCCTTCTCCCGATCGCCGTTCTGCTCGGCCTGCTCGCCTTGGTGCCGCCGGTCGCGCTCCTCATCGACGATCCGTTCCTCATCAAGATATTCACCCGCGTCATCGTGTTCGCCATCGCCGCCGTGGCGCTCAACTTCATTCTCGGCTTTGGCGATATGGTGAGCCTGCTGCAGGCCGGCTTCATCGGGGTGGGCGGCTATACGGTCGCGATCCTCGCCTCGCACGAATTCAACGCCGAGCCGATCACGGGCTGGCCGATCAGGTGGGACGGCACGACGAATCTCGCCATCGCGCTGCCGCTCGGAGCGCTCGCCGCCGGCGTCGTCGCGATATTGACGGGGCTCGTCTCGCTGCGCACGAGCGGCGCCTATTTCATCATGATCACGCTCGCCTTCAACCAGATGCTCTATTACTTCTTCGTCGCCCTGCAGAAATATGGCGGCGAGGACGGCCTGCAGATCCTGGGTGCCCTGCACCTCGCCGGCCTCGATGTCGGCAAGCGCGTGCCCTTCTATTATCTGTGCCTCGCCGCGCTCGCGCTGACGCTGCTGTTCTTCGACCGCCTTGTCGCGAGCCGCTTCGGCATGGTGATCCGCGCGCTGGCGCAGAACGAGCACCGGGTGGTGGCGCTCGGCATTCCGCCGCTGCGCTACAAGCTGCTCGCCTTCGTCATCACCGGCACGCTCGGGGGGCTCGCCGGGGGCTTGCTCGCGGCCAGCCAGCAATTCATCAGCCCGGCCGACATGGCCTGGGCGCGCTCGGGCGAGATCGTGGCGATGGCGGTGCTGGGCGGGCTCGCGACGGTGTGGGGCCCGGTCGTGGGCGCCGCCGTGTTCCTGGTTCTGGAGCTCGTGCTCTCCTCCTTCACCATCAGCTGGCAGCTCCCCTTCGGCATCCTGATCATCGTGATGATCACCTTCCTGCGCGGCGGGCTCGCGGATCTGTGGTCGTTCGCCGCGCGGCGGAAACGGCCGGGAGCGGGATGATGGGCGACGTCCTGCTCGAAGTGTCCGGGCTTACCAAGCGGTTCGGCGGGCTGGTCGCGACCAATGACCTTGCCCTCGCGGTCGAGCGCGGCGAGACGCATGCGATCATCGGCCCGAACGGCGCCGGCAAGACCACGCTGATCGCGCAGCTGCAGGGAGAGCTGCGCTCGGACGAAGGCTCGATCCGTTTCAACGGCCGCGACATCGTGCGCGAACCGGCTTATCGGCGCGCCGGGCTCGGCATCGCGCGCTCGTTCCAGATCACGTCGATCTTCCCGAAATTCTCCGCGCTCGCCAATGTGGCGCTCGCCGTCCAGGCGCAGGCGGGCCACGGCTTCCGGTTCTTCCGCGGCGCGGCGAGCGATCCGGCGCTGCTCGCGCCGGCGCTGCAGGCGATCGCGACCGTCGGCCTGTCGGATCGCGCCGAGACGAAGGCGGAAAACCTCTCCCACGGCGAACGTCGGCAGCTCGAAATTGCGATGGCGCTCGCCATGCGGCCGAGCCTGCTCCTGCTGGACGAACCGATGGCGGGGATGAGCCGGCGCGACGGCGCCCGCATGACGCGGCTTCTCGCCGACCTCAAGCGCACCTACACGATCGTGCTGGTCGAGCACGACATGGACACCGTGTTCTCGCTCGCCGACCGGATCAGCGTGCTGGTCGCCGGCCGCACCATCGCGACCGGCCCGCCGGACGAAATCCGCGCCAATGCGGATGTCAGGGCCGCCTATCTCGGGCATCGCAAATAGGACCACGCATGCTGCTCGATGTCCGCGATATCGTGAGCTCCTACGGGCTGAGCCAGGTGCTGTTCGGCGTGTCCTTCTGCGTCGGCGACGGGGAAGTGGTGACGCTGATGGGCCGCAACGGCATGGGCAAGACCACCACCGTGCGCTCGCTGATGGGACTCGTGCGGCCGCATGCGGGCGAAATCCGCCTGCGCGGCGAACGCGTCGACGGGCTTCCGCCCCACCGCATGGCCCGGCTCGGTCTCGGCCTCGTCCCGGAGGGCCGGCAGATCTTTCCCAATCTCACCGTGCGTGAAAACCTGGTGATGGCGGAACACCGGCGCGGCGGCGACGAGGCATGGACGGTCGAGCGCGTGTTCGAGCTGTTTCCCCGCCTCGCCGAACGCATGGCCAATCGCGGCAATCATCTCTCCGGGGGCGAGCAGCAGATGCTGGCGATCGGCCGCGCGCTGATGACCAATCCGGCGCTGCTCGTGCTCGACGAGGCGACCGAGGGGCTCGCCCCGAAAATCCGCGAGGAAATCTGGACGAAGCTCCAGGACCTGAAGAACACGGGACTTTCGATCATCATCATCGACAAGGACGTGGAGGCGCTGTGCGCCTTCGCCGACCGCCACTACATCCTGGAAAAAGGCGAGGTGATCTGGACCGGCTCGACCGCCGAGCTCACCACCAACAAGGAGCTGCAGAACCGCTATCTCGGCGTGTGATATCCTGAATCGGGTTTTCGGCTCGGCCTCTTCCCTCTCCTCTCGTGGGAGAGGGTGGCGAGGCGAGCGTGGCGACGCCGAGCCGCGTGAGGGGATTGCTTGAATAACGCTAATATAGCTCAGACGAAGAAGGAACCCTCACCCGCCTTCGCTTCGCTCAGGCGCCCCCTCCCGCAAGGGGAGAGGGGAAGCGCCGAATCGCAAATTAATTTTGCGCCAATCATGTGACCGGACTAATCGCAAAATCGTAATGTCAGCGGCCGCAGTTGCCGCGGAAACTCCCCCCGCGATGCTGAGGCTGGCCCAGAAAAGCCACAGGCTATCATACCGGCTATCGCAATCAGTGACTCGTCATACGCGGGACCCGCGTATCCATCTTTGAAAAGCACCGCCATTTTCAGAAAGATGGATTGCCGGGTCAAGCCGGTCAAGCCCGGCAATGACGGTTCGTATAGGTCGGAGCCGGTGAAGCTTGGTATCAGGCCTTGTCAGCGAGGATTCTCTCATACTCGAAAAACTAATCTGTCGCGCGCGCTAGCTCCCCTTCTGATGCGGCGTGCCGATGTACGGGAACTCCTTGAGAAGGTCGGTGTGCGGCTTGAGGCCATCGGGGGGAATTTCGCTCTTGGAGAGGAAGGCGAGCCGGTGATTGATCACATCGTCGGCAAAAACGCGGCCGTTGGGGTACTCCGCGGGCTTGGAAGGATTGAAGCACAGCATATCGGGCAGGATCCGATCCTTATCGATCGCGGCGATTGCTTCTTCGCGGGTGTAATTGCCGGTATGCCCCATCAGGTGGACGAACTG
>DASUPI010000087.1:0-6997 GCA_036281135.1 Rhodoplanes sp.
TTGCGTTAATCGCCCCGCGACGCGCGCCTATGCCGGCCGCTCACGGAATGGCCGGCTCAGGAACGGCGAGCCCTTCAGCCCGTAGCGCCACGGCTTCTCCGCCGCCTTGGTGATGCCGATGCGCGGGCCGGCGGCGATCTCCTGTGGCTGCGAGTGCGCCCGCAGCGCGAAGGGCGGCCGGTCGAGCGGCCAGCCGTTCTGCGCATCCGTGATGGCGAGCGCCTGGCATAGGCGGCCGGGGCCGGAGCACAGCAGGCGCTCGTTCTCGACGCCTCGGCGCTCGCGCATGATCGCAAGTCCCGCGGTCGGGGCAAGCGCGCGGAGCAGCACGGCGCTCGCGCTCCCCTCCGCCTCGCAGACGAAGTTCACGCACCAGTGCACGCCGTAGGAGCGATACACATAGGCGTGCCCGGGCGGCCCGAACATCACCGCATTGCGCGCGGTGCGGCCGACATAGCTGTGCGCCGCCGGATCGGTGTGGTGATAGGCCTCGACCTCGACGATGATCCCGCCGACCCCGCCGAACAGGAATGTCGCCCCGATGAGTTCGGGCGCGACCGCGTGCACGCTGCGATCGAAAAAACGGCGGGGGATCAGAGGCGCTTTCGTCATTTCGCTTTCGACGGATCGCCTCGTGGGAGAGGGTGGCGAAGGCGAGCATAGCGAGCCTGAGCCGGGTGAGGGGGTCGCTTCGTATGTAATCCGATCTTTCAAAGAAAACCCTCACCCGCCTCTCCCTCAAGGGAAGAGGGGGAAACAGCCGGCCACCCGTCCATCTTTTCTCCTGGTCGCTTGGCGTATCCTAGGATCTACCAGCATCAGCCGCGCCCGCGATAAGGCGGCACGCCCTGGTCCGGTGCCCACAGGCCGGCCGGCAGCCGTCCCGCCTGGAAAAACACGTCGATCGGCATGCCGCCGCGCGGATGGAAATAGCCGCCGACGCGCAGCCAGCGGGGCTTCAGCAGCGCGACCAGACGCTTGCCAATCGCGACCGTACAATCCTCATGAAATGCACTGTGATTGCGGAAGCTGTTGAGATAGAGCTTCAACGACTTCGATTCCACGAGGAAGCGCCGCGGCGCGTAATCGATGACGATCGTCGCAAAGTCCGGCTGGCCGGTGACCGGGCACATCACGGTGAATTCGGGGAAGGTGAACCGTGCCGCATAGAGCGCGTCGGGGTGCGGGTTCGGCACGCGGTCGAGCTGCGCCTCCGCGGGCGACGCGGGGAGGGCGGCCGGGCGGCCGAGTTGGAGGGACGGGGATTTGCGCGCCATGACGTACTCCGGTCGCCAATCTATCGAATGATTGCATGGCGTCCATCCGGCGGCGCTTGGCCGGAGGACTGCGTCCTGTTAGAAACCCGCTCGCCAACTCACACAAATGCAGACCGGGGGCCCAATGACCGCCATCGTCGATGTTATCGGCCGTGAAATCCTTGACAGCCGCGGAAACCCGACCGTCGAGGTCGATGTCATTCTGGAGGAGGGGAGCGAAGGCCGCGCCGCGGTGCCCTCGGGCGCTTCGACCGGCGCGCATGAAGCGGTCGAGCTGCGCGACGGCGACAAGAAGCGCTATCTCGGCAAGGGCGTGACCAAGGCGGTCGAGGCGGTCAACGGCGAGATCTACGACGCGATCAGCGGTCTCGACGCCGAAGAGCAGGCCAAGATCGACGAGACCATGATCAAGCTGGATGGCACGCCGAACAAAGCAAGGCTCGGCGCGAACGCCATTCTCGGCGTTTCGCTCGCGGTCGCGAAAGCTGCGGCCGCCGCCAAGGACCTGCCGCTCTACCGCTATGTCGGCGGCACCTCGGCCCGTCTCCTGCCGGTGCCGATGATGAACATCGTCAATGGCGGCGTGCACGCGGACAATCCGATCGACTTCCAGGAATTCATGATCATGCCGGTGGGCGCGCCGACCTTCGCCGAGGCGCTGCGCATGGGCGCGGAGGTGTTCCACACCCTCAAGAAGGCGCTCAAGGACGCCGGCCACAACACCAATGTCGGCGACGAGGGCGGCTTTGCCCCCAACCTGCCGTCCGCCGACGCCGCGCTCGACTTCGTGATGAAGGCGATCGAGACCGCGGGCTACCGGCCGGGCGAGGACGTCGCGTTGACGCTCGACCCTGCCGCGAGCGAGTTTTTCAAGAACGGCGTGTACGACTATGAAGGAGAAGGGAAAAAGCGAAAACCAGACGAGCAGGCCAAGTACCTCGCCGACCTCGTCGCGCGCTATCCGATCGTGTCGATCGAGGACGGCATGGCGGAGGACGATTGGGACGGCTGGAAGGCGCTCACCGACCTGATCGGCACGAAGTGCCAGCTCGTCGGCGACGATTTGTTCGTCACCAATGTGACGCGGCTCGCCGAGGGCATTAGGCGGGGGATCGCCAACTCCATCCTGGTCAAGGTCAACCAGATCGGCTCGCTCACCGAGACGCTCGCGGCGGTCGAGATGGCGCACAAGGCGGGCTACACGGCGGTGATGTCGCATCGCTCGGGCGAGACCGAGGACGCCACCATCGCCGACCTCGCGGTCGCCACCAATTGCGGGCAGATCAAGACCGGCTCGCTCGCTCGCTCCGACCGCATCGCCAAGTACAACCAGCTCCTGCGCATCGAGGAGCAATTGGGCGAGCAGGCGCAATATGCGGGACGGGCGGCGCTGAAGGCGCTGGCCTGACACGCGGGCTTGCTCGCTTCAATGAGAGGCTCGGGTCGTGCGCGACCCGAGCCTGACGATCTTGCGAGCGGGGGTGACCTGATCCAGCTTTATGTTGCGTCAATCGAAAACCGGTCAGTTCTTTTCAGCTTTTCCCCCCGACTGCTTGGCGTCGAACTTTTCAAGCTCCGAGAGTAATCTCTCGAACAGGAAAATCTTCTCTTTAATGTAGTTTGCCCCGACCCCGCCATCGAGATCGACGTCGAATTCGAAGGCGAGGTCGCCATCTTTGTCGAGATAGGCCTTGCCGTAGCGGCGGAGCGAATTCCACTCGTTCACGTACTCGAGGTTGAATTTAGGCCCCTTTCGAAACCCTGCATAGAACTGCAAAGACGAACAGCCCTTTGTCTGACAGTCATAGAGGGCGACCAGGACGGTTCGGCCGCCGATGCCGGTGCGGATGCGCTGTGGCGACTTATCGGCCAGGATTTCCGCGCGATAGCCGGCATCCTTCAGAATCGACGCCACCTGTTCCGGGGTCACGCGATCAGGCAAGGGCTGTGAGGAAGCGGGCGAGGTCAGCGTCAGGCCGGCGACAAGAAGCCAAAGAACAAGACGAAAAGTCATGGCGATGTCCGTTGAACGTTCTCTGAGCCTGTGATGAGCGGCGCGGGCCCGTGATGAGCGGCGACACGGCACAGGCTAACACAAAAAATCGCGGGGCGATGAGCGGTCAGCCGCGGCCGGGCGGAGTTCGCCCCGCGACCGCCCGCTGCGGCGTTTCATATTAAAGCCCCCTTAACAGGGGCCGCGGCATTGTGCGCCGCATGGTCTCGCGTCCCTGGCTCCGGTCCTTTTTCACCGCGCTGTGCCTGCATCTCACGGCGGCGATCGTGATCGGCTATTTCGGCGTCCATGCCTATACGGGCGACCGCGGGCTGAACGCGCGCAAGGATCTCAACCAGCAGATCGCCGAGCTGACGGCCGAGCTTGCGGCAACGAAGGCCGAGCGTGAAAAATGGCAGCGCCGCGTCGCACTGCTCAAGCCCGAGCGGCTCGATCCCGACCTCCTGGAAGAGCGAGCGCGCGCGCTGTTGAACTATGTCGACCGTCGCGACGTTGTCATCTTCAACGGCGCACGGTGAATCGCCTGCGCGTCCGGGGCCGCACGGTCGCCCTTGCAGGGGACGGGTCATCGCCTCACATGAGATAATCTCTAAGACCGGCGGCCGTTCTTTCGCGGCCCCGCGATTTGGGCTATGGGGTATTTTCGTTCGACCGGGACAGGATGATTATGGCCGTTCAGAAAAAAGCCGCGGATGCTCCCGAGCGCGCGCAGCCTGCCCGTTCGTCCATCGTGCCGGTCGATGCCGGTCCCATTTCGGAGCTGGGCAAGGAGATCGACCTCAAGGCCTATGGCGACATGCTGCTGATCCGCCGGTTCGAGGAAAAGGCGGGCCAGCTGTACGGCATGGGGCTGATCGGCGGCTTCTGTCACCTCTATATCGGGCAGGAGGCCGTGGTCGTCGGCATGCAGATGGCGATGCGCGAGGGCGACCAGGTCATTACCGGCTATCGCGACCACGGCCATATGCTTGCCTGCGGCATGGATCCCAAAGGCGTCATGGCCGAGCTGACCGGGCGGCGCGGCGGCTATTCCAAAGGCAAAGGCGGCTCGATGCACATGTTCAGCCGCGAAAAGAACTTCTATGGCGGGCACGGCATTGTCGGCGCCCAGGTCTCGCTGGGGACGGGCATCGCCTTCGCGAACCGCTATCGCAAGAACGGTTTCGTCTGCCTCACCTATTTCGGCGACGGCGCGGCCAATCAGGGCCAGGTCTATGAGAGCTTCAACATGGCCGCGCTGTGGAAGCTGCCCGTGCTCTACATCATCGAGAACAATCGCTATGCGATGGGCACGTCGGTCGCGCGGGCGAGCGCGCAGCCTGATCTCTCCAAACGCGGCGCCTCGTTCAACATCCCGGGCGAACTGGTCGACGGGATGGACGTGCGAACGGTGAAGGCGTCCGGCGAGCGGGCGATCGCCTGGTGCCGCGAGGGCAACGGCCCGTACATTCTCGAGATGAAGACGTATCGCTATCGCGGCCATTCGATGTCCGATCCGGCGAAGTACCGCACCCGCGAGGAGGTGGAGAAGGTCCGCGTCGAGAGCGATCCGATCGAGCATGCGCGCGCGCGCATCCTCGCCAGTAATTTTGCGAGCGAGGACGAACTGAAGAAGATGGACGCCGAGGTTCGCAAGCGCGTCAATGATGCGGCCGAGTTCGCCACCTACGATCCGGAGCCGGATCCTTCCGAGCTTTTCACTGACGTGCTCCGCTGAGGCGCCGGCAGATACGAAGTTTACAACTTATTTCGGCCGAATTCGGTTACTGATTTCCGCTCGTGCCCGCGCAAGCGGGGACCCAGAAGCGCCGGAGGAAGTGGATTCCCGCTTGCGCGGGAATGAGCGGAAGGAAAATAGATCGGTCGAGCAGAATATGCACTCGCCGCGTCGCGGCTCCCGGTGAGCCGAGGACGCGCGAAAACAGGGGTCGGAAACGTCGATGCCAATCCAGGTGCTCATGCCCGCGCTGTCGCCGACGATGGAGAAGGGCAACCTCGCCAAATGGGTCAAGAACGAGGGCGACAAGGTCAAGACCGGCGACGTGATCGCCGAGATCGAGACCGACAAGGCCACCATGGAAGTCGAGGCTGTCGATGACGGGACGCTCGGCAAGATTCTCGTGCCCGCGGGCACGAATGACGTCGCCGTCAATACGCCGATCGCGGTGATTCTCGCCGAAGGCGAGGATGCCGCCGCGATCAAGTCCGGCGCAGCGGCCTCGACGCCGCGGGCGGAAGCCCCCGGCGAACAGATGAAAGCCGCGCAGTCGGCACCCCCTGCGGCGCCGACCCCGGCGGCCGAGCAGCTGAAGACGCCGGCCGAACCGGTATCGGCCGTTGCGACCCCGCCAAAGCCGCAGGCGGAACCCGAGCCCGAGGCGCCCGAAGAGGGCGTCGAACTCGTGCCGATGACCGTGCGCGAAGCGTTGCGCGACGCAATCGTCGAGGAAATGCGCCGCGATCCCGACATTTTCGTCATGGGCGAGGAGGTGGCCGAGTATCAGGGCGCCTACAAAGTCACCCAGGGCATTCTGCAGGAATTCGGACCCGAACGGGTCGTCGACACGCCGATCACCGAGCACGCCTTTGCCGGGCTCGGGGTGGGGGCGGCGCTCGCCGGCCTGAAGCCGATCGTCGAGTTCATGACCTTCAATTTCGCGATGCAGGCGATCGACCAGATCATCAATTCGGCGGCGAAGACGCTTTACATGTCCGGCGGGCAGATGGGCTGCTCGATCGTTTTCCGCGGCCCCAACGGCGCGGCGGCGCGCGTCGCGGCCCAGCATAGCCAGGACTATTCCTCCTGGTATTCGCACATCCCGGGGCTGAAGGTCGTTGCGCCGTACACGGCGGCGGACGCGAAGGGCCTGCTCAAGTCGGCGATCCGCGATCCCAACCCGATCATCTTCCTCGAAAACGAAATCCTCTACGGCCATTCCTTCCACGTCCCCAAGCTCGACGACTATCTCGTCCCGATCGGCAAGGCGCGGGTCGCGCGCCCCGGTACGGACGTCACCATCGTCTCCTGGTCGATCGGGATGACCTACGCGCTGAAGGCGGCGGACGAACTCGCCAAGCTTGGCATCGAGGCGGAGGTGATCGATCTGCGCACGCTGCGGCCGATGGACACCGAAACGGTCCTCGCCTCCGTGCGCAAGACCAATCGCTGCGTCGTGGTGCAGGAGGGCTGGCCGCAGTCGGGCGTCGCCGCGGAGATCGCGATGCGCATCATGGAGGCCGCCTTCGACCATCTCGATGCGCCGGTCGTCCGCGTCTGCGGCAAGGACGTGCCGATGCCGTATGCCGCCAATCTCGAAAAGCTCGCGCTGCCGTCGGTCGACGACGTGGTCGCCGCCGCGCGCGCGATCAGTTACCGGTAGCGCTCATGCCATCATCCGATAAACCGATCTACGACGCGCTCGCGATCCCGAACGAGGCGATCGCCAATGGCGGCGTGGAAATTCTGCGCGCGGGCCTCGTTGACGACGAGCTTTACGTGACCGCGCGCCACGCATTCAAAGATCCTGCGCAATGGGGCGAGGTGCTCGCCGACATCACGCGCCGGCTCGCGCTGCTCTACTCGATGGAAACCGATCTCACCGAGGCCGAGGCGCTGACGGAGATCGAGGAGGCCTACGCCGCCGAGATGGGCGCGACGGTCGTGCCGGAACAGGGTTCGGCCGCGGCGACTTCCCCCGAAAGCGGA
>DASUPI010000088.1:0-20472 GCA_036281135.1 Rhodoplanes sp.
TGGCTCGGCGGCACGCTGACCAATTGGAAGACCATCTCCGAATCGATCAAGCGCCTGCGCAAGCTCGACGAGATGCTCAGTTCCGGCGAGGCGCAGGCCTACACCAAGAAAGAGCGGCTGACGCTGACGCGCGAGCGCGACAAGCTCGAACGCGCGCTCGGCGGCATCAAGGACATGGGCGGGTTGCCCGACCTTCTGTTCGTGATCGACACCAACAAGGAGGACATCGCGATCAAGGAGGCGCAGCGCCTGCATATCCCGGTCGCCGCCGTGGTCGACACCAACTGCGATCCGGACGGCATCACCTATGTCGTGCCGGGCAACGACGATGCGGGGCGGGCGATCAGCCTGTATTGCGATCTGATCTCGAAGGCGGCGATCGACGGGATTTCGCGCGCTCATGGTGAGGCCGGAATCGATATCGGCGCAGCCGAAACGCCGATCGTCGAAGAGCTTCCGGCGCCGGCGGCGGGCGGCGAAATCGGTTTCGAAGCCCTTCCGGGCCCGCGCGGGGTCGCCGACGATCTCAAAAAGCTGCCCAGCGTGTCACCCACGGTCGAGCAGAAGCTCAACGATCTCGGCATTTTCCACTACTGGCAGGTCGCAGCCTTCGGCCCCGCCGCCGCCGACCAGGTCGGCGAGTCGGTCGGCTTGCCGGGCCGCGTCGAGCGCTGGATCGCCAAGGCGAAGGAACTCAGCGCCGAAACGGAGTGAGTTCGCATCGAGCAGTGGCGTTCACCTCTCCCCGGCGGGGAGAGGTGAATCCATGGATGCGCGGGCCCGTGCCGGCGCACGATCTAAGAATCGAGGACGAGCCATGGCGAATATCAGCGCTTCGTTGGTCAAGGAACTGCGCGACAAGACCGGCGCGGGCATAATGGATTGCAAGGCCGCGCTCGCGGATACGAGCGGCGATCTCGAGGCGGCCGTCGATTGGCTGCGCAAGAAGGGCTTGGCCAAGGCCGCCAAGAAGGCGGGCCGAGTCGCGGCGGAAGGGCTGATCGGCGTCGCCTTGAAGCCGCAAAAGGGCGCGGTGGTCGAAGTCAATTCCGAGACCGACTTCGTCGCCCGCAACGACCTGTTCCAGGGGCTCGTGCGGATGGTCGCGCAGGTCACGCTCGATGTCGGGGCGGATGTCGAGCGCATCAAGGCGGCCAAGGTCGGCGACGCCACGGTGGCCGACGCGCTGTCGTCGGCGATCGCCACCATCGGGGAGAACCTGACGCTGCGGCGCGCGGCCGAGCTTGCCGTCGCCCAAGGCGCGGTCGCGAGCTATGTGCACAGCAGCGTCACCGAAGGGCTCGGCAAGATCGGCGTGCTCGTCGCGCTCAACTCGACCGGCAAGACCGACGAACTGATGTCGTTCGGACGCCTGATCGCGATGCAGGTCGCCGCCTCCAATCCGCAGGCGATCGACTCGGCGGGCCTCGACCCCACCGTCGTCGCGCGCGAGCGCGAGGTGATCGCCGACAAGGCGCGCGCTCAGGGCAAGGCGGAAAAGGTGATCGACAAGATCGTCGATTCGGGCCTCAAGACCTTCTACAAGGAGGTTTGTCTGCTCGATCAACCCTATATCCACGATCCGAGCAAGAGCGTCGCCCAGGCCTTGAAAGAGGCGGAGAAGACGGTCGGCGCCCCGGTCGAAGTCACCGGTTTCGTGCGCTATGCGCTCGGCGAGGGGATCGATCGCAAGGACACTGATTTCGCCGCCGAAGTCGCGGCGGCCGCCGGGCAGGGCTGAGCGCATCCCGTCTGCTCTGGCGATAAACGCTGCGAGTCGACACGACCAAGCTTCACCTCTCCCCACGGGGGAGAGGTCGACCGAGCGAAGCGAGGTCGGTGAGGGGGATACAGGCTAACAGAAACCATCCCCTCACCCCGCTCACATCTCGTGCCGCGATGCTCGCCGACCTCTCCCCGACGGGGAGAGGTGACCTATGTAGGGAGGGATCTGCCATGACCGCGCCCGCCTATCGGCGCGTGATCGTCAAGCTCTCGGGCGAGGCGCTGAGCGGGCCAGAGCCGTTCGGCATCGACGCGCCCACGCTCGACCGCTTCGCTGCGGATATCGTCGCCGCCCGCGCGCTCGGCGTGACCATTGGCGTCGTGGTGGGGGGCGGGAACATCCTGCGCGGGGCGACGGCGGATGGGGTCGACCGCACGACCGCGGACATGATGGGCATGCTCGCGACCGTGATGAACGCGCTCGCGATCGAAGCGGCGATCGAGCGATGTGGCGCGCCGGCGCGGGCGATGTCGGCGCTGGCGATGCCGCAGGTCTGCGAGACTTATGAGCGCCGCCAGGCGCGCTGTCATCTCGCCGAAAACCGCATCCTCGTGCTCGCCGGCGGCACCGGGAATCCGTTCTTTACGACCGACACGACGGCGGTCCTGCGCGCGGCCGAAATGGGGTGCGACGCGGTGCTGAAGGCGACCAATGTCGACGGGGTCTACAGCGCCGATCCGAACCGCGACCCGGATGCGAAACGCTACGACCGGCTCACGCATGCCGAAGCGCTCGAGCGCCAGCTCGGGGTGATGGATATGACAGCATTTGCGCTTGCCCGCGAACACCGTATACCTATCATTGTATTTTCGATCCGAGAGCCGGGGGCGATCGAATCCGTCTTGCGCGGGAACGCGCGGGCCACGATCGTCGGCGGCTGACAGGCGACCCACGCGACAGCTCGCTTGATCGGCGAGCGTCCATTGAGCCAGACCTCGGTCTCATCTTCCGTTTCCGGGAGAAACGTTCATGCCAGCCGCGACTTACGATCTCGCCGAACTCAAGCGTCGCATGCAGGGCGCCTTGCAGGTGCTCAAACAGGAGCTGGGCGGGTTGCGCACAGGGCGCGCCTCGACCGGCCTGCTCGACCATATTCAGGCCGAAGTTTACGGCGCCCATATGCCGCTGAACCAACTCGCCTCGATCAGCGTGCCCGAGCCGCGGCTGATCACGGTTCAGGTGTGGGACAAGACGGCTCTCCATGCTGTAGAGAAGGCGATCGTCGCCGCCAATATCGGGCTCACGCCCAATACCGAGGGTCAGCTCATCCGCCTGCGCGTGCCCGAGCTCAATCAGGAACGGCGCAAGGAATTGGTGAAGGTCGCGCATAAATACGCGGAAACGGCGCGGGTCGCCGTACGCCATGTCCGCCGCGACGGCATGGAGGCGCTCAAGAAGATGGAAAAGGACGGGAAAATGGGTCGCGACGAGCATGAGCGGATGACCGAAGAGGTGCAGAAAGCGACGGATCAGGCCATTACCGACGTCGATCAGGCGCTCGCCACCAAGGAAAAAGAGATCATGACCGTCTGAACGGGCGGTTGGAGACCCCGATGTCGCAAGTTGAGGCGGTGCGCACTGTTCACGGCGAAAGCTTCGCTCCGCCCCGCCACGTCGCCATCATCATGGACGGCAATGGCCGCTGGGCCGCGCAACGCGGCCTGCCGCGCAGCGAAGGCCATCGCCGCGGCGTCGAAGCAGTGCGGCGGACGGTCCGCGCGGCCATTGATCTCGGGATCGGGATTCTCACCATTTTCTCGTTCAGCTCGGAAAACTGGTCGCGTCCGATGTCGGAAATCCGCGACCTGATGGGCCTGCTGCGCCGCTTCGTCCGCAACGATCTTGCGGATCTCCATCGCAACAATGTGCGGGTGCGCGTCATTGGCGAGCGCCGGCATCTCGATCCCGAGATCGGCCGGCTCCTGCAGGAAGCCGAGGATCTGACCCGCGGCAATACCGGCCTCGTCCTCGTCGTCGCCTTCAACTACGGCGCACGCCAGGAGGTCGCCCGCGCGGCGCGCCGGCTTGCCCGCGAAGTCGCCGCCGGCCGGCTCGAACCCGACGCGATCACCGCCGAGTCGATCGCCGCCCATCTCGACGCGCCCGACCTTCCCGATCCCGACCTCATCATCCGCACCAGCGGCGAACAGCGCCTCTCGAATTTCCTGCTCTGGCAGGCGGCCTATAGCGAGCTCGTGTTCGTTCCGACCTATTGGCCCGACTTCGACCGGGCCACGCTGGAAACCGCGATCGCCGAGTACCGCCGCCGCGAGCGGCGGTTCGGCGGTCTTGCCGCACGCACGGGGACGGGGTCCTGACTCAGGCGCGCGAGCCTTCGCCATCTTCGGTGTTGCCGGCTGAGCGAGGCCCGGCGAACGCATTCGCGCGCATTGTCTCCGCACTGGTCCTTGCACCGCTCGCAATCGCCGCCGTCCTGATCGGCGGCCGGCCGTTCGTCCTGTTCTGGAGCGTGGCGGCGATTGGGGTCTACTGGGAATGGAGCGCGGAGATCGTCCGGGCGCCGCGCTCGGCCCAGATCGCCGGCGCGGCCGTGCTGGCGGCAGCCGGCGCGCTCGCCGCGGCCGGATATCCGGGCGCCGCGGTCCTCGTGATTGCGGCGGGCGCAGGCGCGCTCGCGGCCTTGGCGAAGGAAAACAGGCTGTGGTGCGCGGCCGGGGTTCTCTATGCCGGCGTCGTGCTCGCCGGCCCGGTCCTGCTGCGGGGCGATCCACAATTCGGCGCGATCGCGCTCCTCTACCTGTTCGCGGTGGTATGGGCGACCGACATTGTCGCGTTTTTCGGCGGACGGCTGATCGGCGGGCCGAAGCTTGCGCCCGGGATCAGCCCAAAGAAAACCTGGTCGGGCGCGGTCGCGGGAGCGCTCGGAGCGGTTGTCGCAGGGGGGGCGGTCGCGGCGGCGGCTTCGCTGACAAATTTGCTCGCCGCGATCAAGCTTGCCTTGCTACTGTCGGCCGTCGCGCAGGCTGGCGATCTCGGCGAGTCGGCCGTCAAACGCCACTTCGGGGTCAAGGATTCGAGCCGGATTATTCCCGGCCACGGGGGACTGATGGATCGACTCGACGGCTTTCTGGCGGCGGCGGGCGCCGCGGCCCTTCTTGGGGTGGCGCGCGGCGGGCTCGGCGGCGCGGGCGGCGGACTGCTCGCGTGGTGACGATGAGTGCGGTTCCGCTTCGGCGCGAAGCCGAGATCGCGGCCACGTCCGTGCGCAGCGTGACGCTGCTCGGCGCGACCGGCTCGATCGGCGCGAGCACGATCGACCTGCTCAAGCGGGAGCCCGAGCGGTATCGCATCGAAGCAGTGACGGCCGGCCGCAACGCCGAGGCGCTGGCGAAGCTGGCGCGCGAACTTGGCGCACGGTTCGCCGCGATCGCCGATCCGACCCGCTACGCCGCGCTGAAGGATGCGCTGGCCGGTTCGGGCATCGAGACGGGGGCAGGCGAGGCCGCCGTGATCGAGGCGGCGCAACGCCCGGCGGACTGGGTGATCGCCGCGATCACCGGGGCGGCCGGGCTCAAGCCGACGCTCGCCGCCGCCGAGCGCGGCGCGGTCGTCGCGCTGGCGAACAAGGAGTGCCTGGTCTGCGCGGGAACCGCATTCATGCGGCGGGCGGCTGCGGCGGGCGCGACCGTGCTGCCGGTCGACTCCGAACATAACGCCATATTCCAGGCGCTCGGCGCGGGTCCGCGCGAGGCGGTGCTGCGCATCATCCTCACCGCGTCCGGCGGCCCGTTCCGCGACTGGCCGCTTGCGGCGATCCGAAACGCCACCCTCGACGAGGCGCTCAAACACCCGAACTGGTCGATGGGTCCCAAGATCACCATCGATTCGGCCACGATGATGAACAAGGGCTTGGAAATCATCGAAGCCCACCACCTGTTCGACCTCGCGCCGGACCAGATCGACGTGCTCGTGCACCCGCAATCGATCATCCACGGCATGGTCGAGTTCACGGATGGCTCGGTCGTCGCCCAGCTCGGGCCGCCGGACATGCGGGTGCCGATCGCCCATTGCCTTGCCTGGCCGCGGCGGATCGCGGGGGCGAACCGGCTGCGGCTCGAGCAGATGACTAATCTCACCTTCGCGGAGCCCGATTTCGTCCGGTTCCCGGCGCTCCGCCTCGCCTGCGAGGCGCTCCGGGCCGGGGCGGGCGCGCCGACCGTGCTCAACGCGGCAAACGAGGTGTCGGTGGCGGAGTTTCTCGACGGCCGGCTTCGGTTCGCCGGCATCACGGCGTTGGTCGAGGCGACCCTCGAATCGAGCGCGTCGCGCGGTCTGCTGCACGAGCCGGCGGACATGGAAGAGGCGCTCGCGATCGATGATGATGCGCGACTTCTTGCCCGCGCCCTCTTGCCCGAAATAGCCGCAAAGACAATTTAACCAAATTGTGGGTTCTTCAACCGGATCAGCCCGCCCCGACCGGCCGGGCCGAATACGAGGTTGTAATGGGTTCGAGCATCGCTTCAAGCATGAACGATTGGGGCCTCGGCTTCTTGGGTTATGTCGTTCCTTTCCTGTTCGTTCTTACGATCGTCGTCTTCTTTCATGAGCTGGGCCATTTCCTGGTCGCCCGGTTGTACCGCATCCGCGTCCTCGTGTTCTCGCTTGGTTTCGGGCCGGAGCTGGCGGGCTTCACCGATCGGACCGGCACGCGCTGGAAGCTGTCGGCGGTTCCGCTCGGCGGCTATGTCAAGTTTTTCGGCGACGACAATGCGGCGAGCGTTCCCGACTCCGATTCCCTCGCGCAGATGTCGGAAGAGGAGCGCAAGCAGACCTTTCCGGCCCAGCCCGTGGGTGCGCGCGCGGCCGTTGTCGTGGCGGGGCCTCTGGCGAATTTCGTCCTGGCCATAGCGATCTTTGCCGGCATTTTCATGCTTTACGGCAAGCAGTCGACAAGCCCGCGCGTCGATTCGATCCAGGCTGCGAGCGCCGCCGAGGCGGCGGGCTTTGTTGCGGGCGACCTGGTGCTTTCGATCGACGGCCGGCGGATCGACAGCTTCTCCGACATGCAGCGGATCATCAGCACGAGCGCGGGGCAGAGGTTGGAAGTCGCGGTGGATCGCGACGGTCAGGTCGTCACGCTGAAGGCGACTCCGGCGCTGAAGGAGATCAAGGACAATTTCGGCAACGTCCATCGGATCGGCGTGCTTGGAATCACGCGGTCGATGGCGCCGGGCGACGTCAGGACCGAGAAATCTCCGCCGCTCACGGCGCTGCGACTCGGCGTCGAGGAGACCTGGTTCGTGATCGAGCGGACCTTATCCTATATAGGCGGGGTCATTGTCGGACGCGAAGCGACGGACCAGCTTGGCGGTCCGATTCGCATCGCGCAGGTGTCCGGGCAGGTGGCGACCGCGGGTTTCGTCGCGCTGTTGCACCTCGCGGCTGTGCTTTCGGTCTCCATCGGACTTCTGAACCTCTTTCCGGTGCCGCTGCTCGATGGCGGCCATCTGCTGTTCTATGGAATCGAGGCGGTGCGAGGGAAGCCGCTCTCCGAGCGGGCGCAGGAACTCGGGTTCCGGATTGGGTTCGCGATAGTTGTGATGCTGATGATCTTCGCAACTTTTAACGATATCTTGCACCTCGCTTCGTCATAATATGCCCACAGCTCTGCCGTATTGTGTGTCGGTATCGCAACTCGCTGACGGTAAAACGGAAAAAGTCGGCACTCTAGGTTTCCAGCAGGGACCGAAATCGATACAAGCGGAGGCGGATACAGAAGCGACGGGGCGTTGGGTTACGTGGGAATTTGGGGGCCCATGCGCATGGTTTGGGGGGTAGGGGTTTTACGGAGAGTCGGCGCCGCCGGCCTCATTGCTGCGCAGCTATGCGCAGCTTGTGTGGTGGTCGGCGGAACCGTTGCGGCGACTGCTCAGTCCGCATCTCAGATCGTCGTGGAAGGCAATCGCCGGGTCGAGGCCGACACGATCAGGTCGTATTTCAGGCTCGCTCCTGGTGAGAGCCTGGACGCTGCGAAGATCGACTCGGCGCTGAAGGCGCTCTACGCGACCGGCCTGTTCCAGGACGTCCGGATCACGCCTTCGGGCGGGCGCATCGTCGTGGTCGTTGTCGAGAACTCCGTGGTCAACCGGGTCGCCTTCGAGGGAAACCGCAAGCTCAAGGACGAACAGCTCCAATCGGAAATCCAGTCGCGTCCGCGCGGCACCTTTTCGCGCGCCATCGTGCAGGCGGATGTGCAACGCATCGTCGAGCTCTATCAGCGCGGCGGCCGCTACGACGTCCGCGTCGAGCCGAAGATCATCGAGCTGCCGAACGGGCGCGTCGATCTCGTCTTCGAAATCAACGAGGGCGGCAAGACGGGAGTGGCCAAGATCGTCTTTGTCGGCAACCGCGCCTATTCAAATTGGCGCCTGAAGGACGTGGTCAAGACCGGCGAGACCAACCTCCTCAGCTTCCTCAAGTCGAACGACATTTTCGATCCCGATCGGATGGAGGTGGACCGCGATCTCCTGCGCCGTTTCTATCTCAAGAACGGATTTGCCGACGTGCGCATCGTCTCGGCCACGGCCGAGTACGATCCGGCGAGCCGGGGCTTCATCATCACCTTCGTCATCGACGAGGGCGACCGCTACACCTTCGGCACGGTCGACATTCAGACGACGGTGAGCGGGCTCGATCCGGCGCGACTGCGGGCGAAGCTGCGCACCAAGCCGGGCGCGATCTACAATGCCGATGCGGTGGAAAAGACGGTCGAAGATCTGACCGTCGAGGTCGCCAAGCTCGGCTATCCGTTTGCATCCATCCGGCCGCGCGGAGAACGCGATTACGAGACCAAGGTCGTCAACCTCGTCTACACGATGGAACAGGGCCTGCGCGCCTATATCGAGCGGATCAATATCCGCGGCAACACGCGCACGCGCGACTACGTCATCCGGCGCGAGTTCGACATTGTCGAGGGCGACGCCTACAACCGGGCGCTCATCGACCGGGCCGAGCGCCGGATCAAGAACCTCAACTACTTCAAGACCATCCGCATCACCAACGAGCCGGGCTCGGCGCCCGATCGCATCATCATCAATGTCGATGTCGAGGAACAGCCGACCGGCGAGTTCTCGGTATCGGGCGGTTACTCCACCGCCGACGGTTTCATCGGCGAAGTGAGCGTCGGCGAGCGCAATCTGCTCGGTCGCGGCCACGTCGTGCGCGCGGCGGTGCAGTACGGCACGCGGGCGCGAGGCTTCGAACTGTCCTTTGTCGAGCCGTTCCTGTTCGGACAGCGGCTCGCATTCGGTCTCGACGGCTTCGCCAAGCAGACGACCTCGTCGCAATACACCTCGTACACGTCGAGCACGGTCGGCGGCAGCGCCAAGCTCGGTTTCCCGATCACCGAGTCGATCGTCGGCCAGGTGCGCTACTCGGCCTATCAGCAGACGCTCAAGCTTCCGCAGGAATACAACAATTGTAACAATATCAACCCGGCCAGCCCCTGGACCTTCCCGACCGCGACCACCGACATCAACGGCAATCCGATCATCGATCCGACGACCGGCGCCCCGTTCACGGTGAACTGCTACTACGACGGCGAAGCCTCGCTCGCGGTCCGGCGGGAACTCGCGACCGGGCCGGTCCTGGTCTCGCTTGTCGGCTATACGACGAGCTACAACACGCTCGACAACAATAGGAGCCCCACCAGCGGCCTGTTGATCTCGCTCAACCAGGACCTCGCGGGCGTCGGCGGCGACGTGAACTTCTTCAAGACCACGGCCGACTCGCGGCTCTACAATGAACTCCTTCCGGACATCGTCAGCGTGTTCCGGGTGCAGGGCGGTTACGTCACGGGCTGGGGCGACCGCGATCTGCGGATGCTCGACCACTTCCAGGGCGGACCGAACATGGTGCGCGGCTTCGCGCCGGCCGGCTTCGGTCCGCGCGACCTGACCCCAGGCTCCAACCAGGACGCCCTCGGCGGAACGATGTTCTGGGCGGCCAGCTTCGAGGTGCAGACCCCGCTCTTCTTCGCTCCCAAGGACTTCGGCATGCGTGTCGCCGCCTACGCCGACGCCGGTCAGCTGTGGGACTATCAGGGACCGCTGACCTGGGCCGAGCGCGGCCTCATCCTGACCTGCCCCAATTCGCCGCCGACCGTGCCCTGCTTCGGTGACGGCAATGCCATTCGATCGTCCGTCGGCGTCGGGCTGATCTGGGATTCGCCCTTCGGGCCGTTGCGGTTCGATCTGGCCTATCCGTTGACCATGGAGTCGTACGACCGTAAGCAAATCTTCCGGTTCGGCGGCGGGACCCGGTTCTGACACGGCGTTCCGCGCCGTGCGGCCGGGGTTGCGTTGCGGCGCAATTGCCGCACTATGCGTCGACCTCACGAGAGCCGACGCGCATCCGATGACCGAGCCGTTCTTTTTCGAACGTACCAACACTTTGACCATCGGCCAAATCGCGGAGTTGACGGGGGCCGAACCGCTGGCCGGCGCTCCGGTCGACCGGCTCATTCGCGACGTCGCCACGCTCGAGCGGGCAGGCCCTGGCGACCTCGCCTTTCTCGACAATCCGAATTACGCATACGCGCTTGCCGATGCCCGGGCCGGGGCGTGCCTGATCGCCCCGCGCTTCGAGGGGCACGCGCCGGCGGGGCTCGCCCTGCTGCGCTCGCGCGAACCCTATCGGGCCTTTGTCAAGGTCGCGCGCGCGCTGTTCCCGGCGGCGCTGCGGCCTTCGTCGCTGTTCGCGTCGGACGGCGTGTCGCCGAGCGCGTTCGTCCATCCGTCGGCGCGCATCGAGAGCGGGGCCTCCATCGACCCGGCCGCGGTCGTGGGACCGGGCGCGGAGATCGGCGGCGGCACCGTGATCGGCCCGACCGCCGTCATCGGCCCGAATGTGCGGATCGGTCGCGATTGCGCGATCGGCGCCGGCGTTTCGCTCACCCACGCGCTCGTCGGCGATCGCGTGATCATTCACCCGGGGTGCCGAATCGGGCAGGACGGGTTCGGCTTCGTGATGGGCGCGGGGGGACATCAGAAAGTGCCGCAACTGCGCCGCGTCGTCATCCAGGATGATGTGGAGATCGGCGCGGGCACCACGATCGACCGGGGCGGCACGCGCGATACCGTCATCGGCGAAGGCACCAAGATCGACAATCTGGTTCAGATCGGCCACAACGTGGCGATCGGCCGCCATTGCGTAATCGTGGCGCAAACGGGCATCTCGGGCAGCGCGACGCTGGAGGATTTCGTCGTGCTCGGCGCGCGTGTCGGCGTCAACAATCACCTCACGATCGGGGAGGGCGCTCAGATCGCCGCGGTCAGCGTCGTGCATGGCGACGTCCCCCCCGGCGCCCGATGGGGCGGAACCCCGGCCAAGCCCGCACGCATATGGTTCCGCGAAATGAAGCTGATCGAGCGCCTCGCGACGCGATCGGAAAGCGGCAAGACGGCCGCCGAGGACGCTGAGAAAGATTGACGGGGGAAGCGCTATGGAGGCTCGCACCAGCATTGAGGCAGCCGACATTTCAGTGATCCTGAATTCGCTGCCGCACCGCTATCCGTTTCTCATGGTCGATCGCGTGATCGACATCAGGGGCGACGACCATGGCGTGGGAATAAAAAACGTGACGGCGAACGAGCCGCAGTTCCTCGGCCATTTCCCCAACCGCCCGGTGTTTCCCGGCGTGCTGATGATCGAAGGCATGGCGCAGACCGCGGGCGTCCTGTGCGTTCTCGCGGGCACCGGCAAGCAGGCGGGCGACGTCTACTTCATGACGATCGACAAGGCGAAATTCCGCAAGCCGGTGGTGCCGGGCGACCGGCTCGAATATCACATGAACAAGATCGCGCGGCGCAGGAACATGTGGTGGTTCCGCGGCGAAGCTCTGGTCGCGGGGCAGATGGTCGCCGAGGCCGAGATCGGCGCGATGCTGTCCTGGACCTGAGCCCATGGGCATGATCGATGCGACGGCCAGGGTGGCCGAAGGCGCTACCCTTGCCGATGATGTGGAAATCGGTCCGTTCTGCATCGTCGGACCGCGCGTCGAGCTCGGGCCGGGCGTGCGGCTCCTCTCGCATGTCAGCGTGACCGGCTGCACCAGCATCGGCGCGCGCACGATCGTCTATCCCTTCGCCTCGCTCGGCACGCCGCCGCAGTCGGTCCATTACCGCGGCGGCGACACCCGCCTCGTCATCGGCGCCGACTGTCAAATCCGCGAAGGCTGCACGGCGAATACCGGAACCGAGGATGGCCGCGGCATCACGCGGATCGGCGACGGTTGCTTCATGATGGTCGGTTCGCATGTCGGCCACGACTGCGAGGTCGGCGATCATGTCACCTTCGCCAATAACGCGGTGCTCGCCGGTCATGTGAGCGTGGGCGATCACGTCGTCTTCGGCGGGCAGGCGGCGGTGCGCCAATTCGTGCGCATCGGTGCGGGCGTGATGGTGGCGGGCTTGACCGGAATCCGGGCCGACATCATCCCGTGGAGCCTGGTCGAGGGCCGCATCGGCCATCTCGCCGGCCTCAACGTCGTCGGGCTCCGCCGACGCGGATTCAGCAAGGCCGATATCTTGCAATTGCGGCAGGCCTACCAGGAGCTGTTCTTCGGCCCGGGCACTTTTCGTTCGCGCGTCGACGCGATCAAGGCGCACAAGGATGGCCCGCCGGTCGCTGAGGTGATCGAGTTCATCGTGGCGAGCGGCGACCGTCCGCTCACCATGGGCATGCGCCGTGCGCAGGCCGATGCGGAACCATGACGCTTGAAACTCCGCCGAAGGTCCAATCGCCGCTCGCCATTGTTTGCGGGGGCGGGAGCCTCCCGCGCGCCATCGCCGAGTCGGTTGATCGATCCGGACGGCGCTGCGTGCTGTTTGCGATCCGCGGCTGGGCCGAACCGGCAACCGTCGCGGCCTTTCCGCACCATTGGATCGATCTCGGGCGATACGGACATTTCCGACGCCTGATGCAGGCGGAAGGATGCCGCGACATCGTGATCATCGGCACGGTCCTGCGCCCCTCGGTCTCGCAAATCCGCCTGGACTGGGAGACGATGAAGGCGCTCCCGGACATTTGGCGCGCCTTCCGTGGCGGCGACGATCATTTGCTGTCCGGTCTCGGCCGCATCCTTGGCGGGCATGGCTACCGGCTGATCGGCGCGCACGAAATCGCGCCCGACATCCTCGTCCCGGAAGGGCCGCTCGGCCGGCTCGCCCCTTCGGCGCGCGACGCGGCGGATATCGCGCTGGCGCTCGACCTGTTGCGGGCGACCAGTCCGTTCGATGTCGGGCAGAGCGCCGTCGTGGCCGATCGCCATGTGCTCGCCTTCGAAGCGGCGGAGGGCACCGATCGCATGCTCGACCGCGTTGCGGACTTGCGGCGGCAGGGGCGCATTAAGACCGCGCCGGGCCTCGGCGTCCTGGTCAAGGCGGCCAAGGTCGGCCAGGATCATCGGTTCGACCTTCCCACGATCGGCCCCAGAACCGTGGAAGGAGTCGAACGCGCGGGGCTTGCCGGACTCGCGGTCGTCGCCGGCGCGACCATCATGGCCGAGCCGCAGGAGATCGTCCGTCGCGCCGATGCGGCAGGCGTGTTCGCCATCGGCGTGCGATCCGCCAACACGTCATGACCGACACTGAGCAAAAGGCCGACCGTGCGGCGGACCCGATCATCGCGGTGGTCGCGACCGAGGCCTCCGGCGATCGGCTCGGCGGCGCGCTCATGCAAGCGATTACGGCCCGCGCCCCCCGCGCCCGGTTCGTCGGCGTCGGCGGGTCCGACATGGCTGCGCACGGCCTCCACAGCCTGTTTCCGATCGGCGAACTGGCGATCATCGGTATCGTCGCCATCCTGTCACGCCTGCCCTCCATTTATTCCCATATCCGGGCAGCGGCGGACGCGGTGATCGCCGCGCGTCCGGATGTGCTCGTGATCATCGACAGCCCCGAATTCACCCACCGCGTTGCCCGACGGGTGCGGGCTGCCGCGCCCGACATTCCGGTCATCGATTACGTGTCGCCGTCCGTCTGGGCGTGGCGGCCATGGCGCGCGCGGGCCATGCGCGCCTATGTCGATCAGGTCCTTGCGCTGCTGCCGTTCGAACCGGCGGCGCATGCGCGGCTGGGCGGGCCGGCCTGCACCTTCGTCGGCCATCCGCTCGCGAACGAGGTCGAACGCCTGCGGCCGAGCGCAGGCGACGCGGCGCGGCGCGCCGCGAATCCGCCCCTGGTCCTGGTGCTCCCCGGCAGCCGCGGGGGCGAGATCAAACGCCATCTCGCGGTATTCGGGGAGACGGTTGCGCTTCTCGCCAAGCGCTGCGGCCCGATCGAGCCCGTGCTGCCGACCACCCCTCATCTCGCCGAGCGGGTGCGCGCGGCGACCGAGACCTGGCCGGTGAAGCCGCGCGTGGCGGTCGGGGCGGAGGAGAAATGGGCGGCGTTCCGGCAAGCGCGGGCCGCGCTTGCGGCGTCCGGAACGGTGACGCTCGAACTCGCGCTCGCAGGGGTGCCGACCGTGGTCGCTTACCGAATCCCGCTGATCGAGGAGGCGATCGCGCGACTGCTGATCAAGGTGCCGACGATCGTGCTCGCCAATCTCGTCCTCGACGAGAACGTCATGCCGGAGCTGCTGCAACGGCAGGTCGCGCCCGAGCCGCTCGTCGCGGCGCTCGCGCCGCTTCTCGCCGACACCCCGGAACGGCGACGCCAGCTCGACGCCTTCGCGCGCCTGGATCAGGTGATGGCGATCGGCGCGGCGAACCCGAGCGAGACCGCCGCCGACATCGTGCTCGCTCACGCTCGCAGCCGACGCCGCGCGTGAGCGACGCGGGCCGTGTGTCCTTGACTAGTTGCGCTTGGTGATCGGCGTGTAGTCGCGGCGCGTCTCTCCCGTATAGAGCTGGCGCGGACGGCCGATCTTCTGGCTCGGATCCTCGATCATTTCCTTCCATTGGGCGATCCAGCCGACCGTGCGGGCGAGCGCGAACAGCACGGTGAACATGGTGGTCGGGAAGCCCATGGCCTTGAGCGTGATGCCCGAGTAGAAGTCGATATTGGGATAGAGCTTCTTTTCGATGAAGTACTCGTCGTGCAGCGCGATGAGCTCGAGCTCCTTCGCCACTTCGAAGAGATCGTCCTTCGCGCCGGTCTCGGCAAGCACCTTGTGGCAGGTCGTCTGCATGATCTTCGCGCGCGGATCGTAGTTCTTGTAGACCCGGTGGCCGAAGCCCATCAGCCGGAACGGATCGTGCTTGTCCTTCGCGCGACGGATATATTCCGGGATGCGTTCGGGCTTGCCGATCTCGGTGAGCATGTTCAGCGCCGCTTCATTGGCGCCGCCATGGGCGGGTCCCCAAAGGCAGGCGATTCCCGCGGCGATGCAGGCGAACGGATTGGCCGCGGAAGAGCCGGCGAGGCGCACCGTCGAGGTCGAGGCGTTCTGCTCGTGATCCGCATGCAGGATGAAGATGCGGTCCATCGCGCGCGCAAGCAGCGGGCTGACCTCATACTCCTCGCACGGCACGGCGAAGCACATGCGCAGGAAATTCGACGCGTAGTCGAGGTCGTTCTTCGGATAGATGAAGGGCTGGCCGATCACGTATTTGTAGGCCATGGCCGCCATGGTCGGCATTTTCGCGATCAGGCGGTACGAGGCGATCATCCGCTGATGCGGATCGGAAATATCCGTCGAGTCGTGATAGAAGGCCGACAGCGCGCCGACGCATCCCACCATGACTGCCATCGGATGCGCGTCCCGGCGAAAGCCCTGATAGAACCGCGCCATCTGCTCGTGGATCATGGTGTGGCGCGTGACCGTGCGGTCGAAATCCGCCTTCTGCGCCGTGGTCGGGAGCTCCCCGTAGAGCAGGAGATAGCAGGTCTCCAGGAAGTCGCCGTGCTCGGCGAGCTGCTCGATCGGATAACCGCGATAGAGCAGTATGCCCTCGTCGCCGTCGATGAAGGTGATCTTCGACTCGCAGCTTGCGGTCGAGGTGTAGCCCGGATCGTAGGTGAAAACGCCGGCCTCGTCGTAGAGCTTGCTGATGTCGATGACATCAGGGCCCGTCGTGCCTTCGTATAACGGCAGGTCGTAGTTCTTGTTGCCGATGGTCAGGGTCCCGGCCTTGGCGCCCGACTTCGCGTCCATGGAAATCCTCGATTGGTAAGGGGCGGACGAGCCCACCGCTCGCGGCTCGTTCTCTTCTGGTGATCAGCGAGGCTCGCGGCCTCGCGTAACCTATCTCCTTGTTTGCCTCAAGCCAGCGGGCTTTCCGCTCGCCCGCCGGGCCCAGGCGTCACCGCTCCGATATGGTGTCAGCCGACGCCGCCTGGGAGGGGGCTTCGCTCGCCACGGCGGCGGCCTCCGCCTGGTCGGCAATCCGCGCCAGGCACTCGGCCTTTCCGAGAACGGCCAACACGTCGAAAATGCCCGGCGACGTCGTCCGGCCGGTCAGCGCCGCGCGGAGCGGTTGAGCAACGGCGCCGAGCTTCACATTGCGTCGCTCGGAAAAGCTCCTCACCGCGGCTTCCGTCGTCTCCGCCGTCCACGGCTCGACCTCCCGCAATGAGTGGCCGAGTTCACCCAGGATCAGCCGCGCGTCGGGCGTGAGTAGCGCCCGCGCCTTGTCGTCGAGCGGAAGCGGCCGCTCGGCGTACAGGTACCGAGCCTGATCGATCAGCTCGATCAAGGTTTTGGCGCGCTCCTGCAGCCCCGGCATCGCCGTGATCAGCTTGTCCTTCAGCGCAGGATCGAGCTTGGCCGCAAGCTCCGCTCCATTGGCGATATGGGGAAGGAGCCCTTCAATGGCGGCGAGCAGGTCGCGGTCGCTTGCGGCGCGCAAATAGTGGCCGTTGAGGTTCTCGAGCTTGGCGAAGTCGAAGCGGGCGGGCGAGCGGCCGATCTGCGGAAGATCGAATGCCGCCATCATTTCCTCGGTCGAGAACATCTCCTGGTCGCCATGGCTCCACCCGAGCCGCACCAGGTAGTTGCGCACCGCCGCCGGCAAGAAGCCCATCGCCCGATACGCGTCGACGCCCAGCGCGCCGTGCCGCTTGGACAGCTTCGAGCCGTCCGGCCCGTGGATGAGCGGGATATGCGCCATGACCGGCACGTCCCAGCCGAGCGCGTCGTAGATCTGCTTCTGCCGCGCGGCGTTGGTGAGGTGGTCGTCGCCGCGGATGATATGGGTCACGCCCATGTCGTGGTCGTCGACGACGACCGCCAGCATGTAGGTCGGCGTCCCGTCGGAACGCAGCAGCACGAGATCGTCGAGATGCTCGTTCTGCCACACGACCCGGCCCTGGACCTGATCGTCGATCGCGGTCTCCCCGGTGGTCGGCGCCTTCAGGCGGATCACCGGCTTGGCGCCGTCGGGCGCCTCGGACGGATCACGTTCGCGCCAGCCGCCATTATACAGCCGCGTCCGGCCTTCCTGACGCGCCTTCTCGCGCATCTCGTCGAGCTCGGCCTGGGACGCGTAGCACAGATAGGCGCCGCCGGACGCGAGCAGTCCCTCGGCGACCTCGCGATGCCGCGCCGCGCGCGAAAACTGGTAGACCGCGTCGCCATCCCAATCGAGTCCGAGCCAGCCCAGTCCGTCGAGGATGGCGTCGATCGCCGCTTGGGTCGAGCGTTCGCGGTCGGTGTCCTCGATCCGCAACAGCATGCTGCCGCCCCTTCCGCGAGCGTACAGCCAGTTGAACAGCGCGGTTCGCGCCCCGCCGATATGCAGGAATCCGGTCGGCGAGGGAGCAAAGCGAGTGACGATGGTCCTGGTCATGGCACGATGGTGGAGAGCCCGAGGATGGCGGACGCCGGGGTGTCCTCGTAGCACAGGTACGATCGAGAGCAATTGGGTGCGATCCCGCCCGCCTGCCACTCGACCATGTGGGGACGCGACGCCACGCATCCAGAGGGGATCGGCGCTTGGCGCAATGTCGCGAATTTGGCACAAGTCTCCGCCTGCGGTCGTGCGCCGCGGTAACGAACCACCCGGACCACCAGCATGACAGCAGTCGAAACGGTCGCCAATGATGCAGGACGCGACTTCATCCGCGATATCATCCAGGCGGACATCGACGCGGGGCGCCACAAGGAGGTGGTCACGCGCTTTCCGCCGGAGCCGAACGGGTACCTGCATATCGGCCATGCCAAGTCGATCTGCCTGAACTTCGGGGTCGCGGCCGAGTTCGGCGGACGCTGCCATCTGCGGTTCGACGACACCAACCCGACCAAAGAGGAGCAGGAGTATATCGACGCGATCGAGCGCGACGTTCGCTGGCTCGGCTTCGACTGGGGCCGGCACCTCTATCACGCGTCCGACTATTTCGAGCAGCTCTATGCCTGGGCCGAGCACCTGATCCGGGCCGGCAAGGCCTATGTGGACGACCAGTCCCAGGACGAGATCCGCGCCACCCGCGGCACGCTCACCGAGCCTGGCCACGACAGCCCCTTCCGCGAGCGCTCGATCGAGGAGAATCTCCATCTGTTCGGCCGCATGCGCGCCGGCGACTTCCCGAACGGCGCCCGCGTGCTGCGCGCCAAGATCGACATGGCCGCCGGCAACATCAATCTCCGCGATCCGGTGCTGTATCGCATCCTGCATGCAAGCCATCCGCGCACCGGCGACGTGTGGTGCATCTATCCGAGCTACGACTTCGCTCACGGCCAGTCGGACGCGATCGAAGGCATCACGCACTCGATCTGCACGCTCGAGTTCGAGGACCATCGCCCGCTTTACGACTGGTTCCTCGACAATCTCCCGGCGCCGTCGCGGCCCCACCAGTACGAGTTTGCGCGCCTGAACCTGACCTACACGGTGCTCTCCAAGCGCGTCCTGACGACGCTGGTGCGCGACGGGTTAGTCTCGGGCTGGGACGATCCGCGCATGCCGACGCTGGCCGGCCTGCGCCGACGCGGCGTGCCGCCGGAAGCGCTGCGCGATTTTGCCAAGCGCATCGGCGTGGCGAAGGCGAACAGCGCGGTCGACGTCGCGATGTTCGACTTCTCGATCCGCGAGGTTCTCAACCGCACGGCGGAGCGCCGAATGGCCGTGCTGAAGCCGCTGAAGGTCGTGATCGAAAACTATCCGGAAGGAAAGACCGAGGAGCTCGATGCGCTCAACCATCCGGACGCACCGGCGGACACGCGCAAGGTGCTGTTCGGCCGCGAGCTCTATGTCGAACGCGACGACTTCATGGAAAATCCGCCGAAGAAATTTTACCGCCTGTCGGTCGGCCGCGAGGTGCGGCTGCGCTACGCCTATTTCATCACCTGCCGCGAGGTGGTGAAGGACGCGGCCGGCGAAATGGTCGAGCTGCGCTGCACCTACGACCCGGCGACCCGGGGCGGCAACGCGCCGGACGGCCGAAAGGTGCAGGCGACGATTCACTGGGTATCGGCCCCTGCGTCCGTTCCAGCCGAGGTCCGATTCTACAATCATCTTTTCCTGAATGCGGCGCCGAACGTCGCGAACTTCGCGTCCGAGATCAACCCGCGGTCGCTCGAGGTGCTCACGGACTGCAAGCTCGAGCCGTCGCTTGCGGCCGTTCCGGTCGGGCAGGCGGTGCAGTTCGAGCGCCAGGGTTACTTCTGCCCGGACCCGGACTCGCGGCCCGACCGCCTGGTGTTCAGCCGCACCATCGGGCTGCGCGACACCTGGGCCAAGCTGCAGGGGGGGACTTAAGGCGCGGTCTTACCGCGCAGTTCGCGGAAGTGGGGGGCCGGAACGACGGTGGATCCGCTTGCGTCGCGGATATGTGCGTTTCCGTTGTGTTCATCGTGAACAACGCGCATCGATAGAATAACCTCGGGGTCTCATACGCGGGTGGGCCTCCATGGCGGAACCTTGGCAGTCGCGCAGCCGGGCCGGCACTTGGCCGCTCGGCCGGAGGGCCGGACGCCATGCGCTGCCTGTCCCGAGCGGCGCGGCCGCACTTCCCGATGCGGCGCTCGCTCGACTGCGTGACTGGGCGGTTGCGGAGGCGGCGCCCGGACGGTTTCTCGCCTGGCTGGCGGTCACTTTCGGGCTCGGGATCGTGCTCTATTTCGCGGCCGAGCGGGAGCCCGAGCTATGGGCGGCGGGCGGGGCGGCCGCTGCTTCGGTTCTTGTCGTGCTGGCGACGCGGGGGCGCGGCTATTCGGCGCTTGTCGCGCTCGGGTTCGCCGCACTAGCGGTCGGCTTTTTCACAGCCACGCTGCGCGCGCATCGCGTCGATCACCCGATCCTGCGGCAGACGGCCTACGGGGCTTCGCTGTCCGGCTTTGTCGAGCGGCGCGAGGAACGCGAGCGCAGCGATCGCATCGTTCTGCGCGTCCACGCGATGGAGGGTACGCGCGCGGACGAAAAGGCCGAGCGCGTGCGTATCGCCGTGCGCAAAGGGACCGCGCCGCCGGTCGGCGCTTTCGTGACGGTGAAGGCCCGGCTCAATCCGCCGCTCGCGCCGCTGCGGCCGGGCGGCTATGATTTCGCCCGCGATCTTTATTTCCACGGAATCGGCGCGGTCGGTTTCGCGCTCGGCGCGATCAAGCCTGCGACCCCGCCTGCTCCGGCGGGCCTGTGGCTCCGCGGCGCGGCCTTCATCGACCAGATGCGCGAGGCGATCGACAAGCGCATCCGCGCCACGCTCTCGGGGGACGCCCGCGTCATCGCTTCCGCTCTCATCACCGGCAAGCGGGACGCCATCTCGGCCACCGTCAGCGAGGCGATGTATGTG
>DASUPI010000089.1:0-3668 GCA_036281135.1 Rhodoplanes sp.
CGAATTTCATCGCGACGAGATACTCGGTCGCGGCGATGAAGTCGGCGAATGTGTTCGGCTTGGCGGCGAGCTTGCCTTCGCGATACCAGCGCCAGCCTTTCTCGGTGCCGCCGCGAACATGGGCGATGGCGTAGACGAAGCCGCGGTCGACGAGCGAAAGGCGATTGGTGCTGAACGCGGCCGGAATCGATATGCCGTAGGCGCCGTAGCCGTAGATGAGGCCCGGCGCGGTTCCGTCGAGCGGCGTGTCCTTGCGGAACAGGATCGAGATCGGAATGGTTTCGCCGCCGGCCGCCGGCGCGAAGAGCCGCCGCGTCACGTAGAGCGAGGAATCGTGACCGCTCGGTACCTCCTGCCGCTTGCGCAGGACCCGCGTGCGGGCGGCGCAGTCGTAGTCCCAGGTTTCCGCGGGCGTCGTCATCGACGAATAGCCGAACCGCAGCGTGTCGGTCGCAAACTCGTAGCCGTGCTCGATGCCGAGCGAATAGGCCTCCTCGTCGAAGTCGATCGCGTGCTCCTCGCCGCTTGCGAAATGGCGCACGATGACGCGCGGCAGGCCGTCGGCGCGTTCGAGACGGATCAGCCAATCGGCGAGCACGAGATGGGAGAGGATGAAGACGTCGGGGCGGTGCGGGACGAGATCGCGCCAACGCGCGCGCGACGGCGTCGCAAGCGGCGCGGCGACGATCTTGAAGTCCTCCGCCCCGTCCGCATTGGTGCGCAGGATCAGCACCGGCTCGCCGCCGAAGGAGGGATGGTGCTCGACCTCGTAGCGCAGCGATGGCTCGCGCGCGGCGACCAGGAGCGGCTGCGCCGCCGGAGCGGCAAGATCGATCAGCCAAGCTTCGGCGGTCTCGTGATCGTGCACGGAGATTTCGGCGAAACGGCCCGACTGCAGGCGCGACAGCGAAACGAAGAAACCCTTGTCCTTCGGCTCGAAGACAAGCGCGTCCTCGCTCACTGGCGCGCCGAGCCGGTGCAGGCGCACTTCGGTCGGGCGATGCTGCGCGTCGAGACGGACATAATAGAAGCCGGCCGAATCCTGCGTCCACACGATCGAGCCGGACACCTCCGGGACCAGGTCCACAAGATCGCGCGCAGTCGCAACGTCGCGCACCCGCGCGGTAAAGAACTCCGAGCCCATTTCGTCGGACACCCAGGCGAGAAGGCGCTGGTCCGGCGAATGCATTGCGCCGCCGAGCTGGAAAAAGGCCTTGCCGGCCGCGAGCGCGTCGCCGTCGAGCAGCAATTGCTCCGCGCCGCCGCCGCGCGGCGCCCGGCAGATCAGCGGGTGCTGCCCGCCCTCGCGGTAACGCATATAGTAGGCGAACGGGCCGTCGGGCTCGGGAACGCTCGACTCGTCCTCCTTGATGCGGCCCTTCATCTCGGCAAACAGCGTATCCTGCAGCCCCACGGTGTCGGCGAGCGCCGCCTCCGCATAGGCGTTCTCCGCTTCGAGATAGCTGCGGATTTCGGGTTCCAGCAGGCGCGGATCGCGCATCACCGCCTGCCAGTTGGCCGCGCGCAGCCAGCCGAATTCGTCCGCGCGTTCGACGCCATGCGCGATCGAGCGAACGGGCCTTTGCTCCGCGCGCGGCGGGACGGCGGGTCGGGAAGCGCGATCAAGCATCGTTGTTGCTCGCAATCCTGGTCGTGGCTGGCGGCGGGTCGCGTCGCGATCGCCGGAGAATGATGGCGAATAGGCTCAGGAGCCGCCGGCCGCGGGCGTAAACGTCAGCGCCGTCCCGTTCATGCAGTAGCGCAAGCCGGTCGGGCGCGGTCCGTCCGTGAACACGTGACCGAGATGGGCGTCGCAGGTCGCACAGCGGACCTCCGTGCGGCGCATGAACCACATGCGATCGGTATGCTCGGAAACGGCGCCCGCTTCAACCGGCGCGAAGAAGCTCGGCCAGCCGGTGCCGGACTCGAACTTCGTCACCGAGGAGAACAGGGGCGCCCCGCAGCAAACGCACGAATAGGCGCCGGCGCGCTTCTCATCCTGGAACGGTCCGGTGAAGGCCCGCTCGGTGCCGTGCTTGCGGGTGACGTAGTACTGGTCCCGGGTGAGTTGTCCCCGCCATTCCTCGTCGGAATTGACGACTTTGGCGCGGGTGTCGGTCTTGGTGTTTATGGCGCGCATTCTTGGCGTCGCATCGAGATCGGGAAGGATGCCCCCGAAGGTAAGCATCGCTGGACGCTCGCTCAAGTGAAGGGCAAGGATCGCCCGGCGCAGGTCGTTCGATGTACCCACGGAGGCCGCGACGGCGCGGCTCTTCTTCCCCGCCGCCGCGCGAAAACATGCGGAAGGCGAGGCGAACCCTTTATTGGCGCGAATTGTCGGGCGAAAACGAGCAACTCATATTGGGCTAAACTCACACTATTTTTGCCGTCCCGAATCTTTTATTGCTTTGGCTAGAAATGCATAGTAAAAATCATCTGTTCTTCCGAATCGTCTGACTGCGCCGTCAACTGCGTGTTCGTTTCGCCGCCGCGCCGTCCGTAAGACGCAGGCCGCCAGGCCGAGAATGACCGGGGTCCTCTATGCGAAATCATCGTGCAGCGGGCGAAAGCGCCCCCCAGAATTACATCGAACTGACGGCCGATATCGTATCTGCCTATGTCAGCAACAACAGCGTGTCCGCAGGCGACATTCCGGGATTGATCAACCAGGTCCACTCGGCGCTGATGCGGGTGTCCGGCGGCCAGGCCGAAGCGCCCGCCGAACCGCTCAAGCCGGCGATCCCGATCAAGAAGTCGATCACGCCCGAATACATTGTCTGTCTGGAAGACGGCAAGAAGTTCAAGTCGCTCAAGCGCCATCTTCGCACCCAGTACAACATGACGCCTGAGCAGTACCGCGAGAAATGGGGGCTGCCGCCCGACTATCCGATGGTCGCGCCGAATTATGCGGCGGCGCGCTCGCAACTTGCAAAGCAGATGGGTCTCGGCCAGCAGCGACGCCGACGAAAATAGTCGCACAGCCCCACGCAGCGTTGTCCGAGTTCCTCCGGACGGCCGCGTTACGGGTGGTTGACGAGAACCAGAACCTCCGAAGGCGGCAGGTCGCGGATTTCGACAAAGGCGGTTCCGTCGGCCCGGCGTTTGACCGGCAGACGCGAGCCCACGGGATGGGACATCCCGGCAGCCGTTCCGGCGGCGGCTTCCGCGGTGTTGGCGACCGCCGTCATCTCGCCTCCCTCCGGATTCAGGCTTGCATCGACCACGACGTCGCCGCCGCGCGGCTCGCGGCCGTGCGAATTGACGACGCAAAGAGCTTTCTCATCGCTCAGGATGCGCGACCAGGCGACAAGCTCTCCCGGCCCGTGCTCGGAGAAGGGGCCGCCGAACAGCGAAAACGGTCGTTGATATTGCCGGCCCTGGCGCAGCACCGGGAACTGCTTGCGCAGCGCGGCCAGTGCGGCAATCCGGCGGAAGGCGGCGAAAGCGGGATCGAAGCAATGAGCGCCTGCGGTTCCGAACGGCCCGAAACCCGGCAAGGTGGAATCAAGACTGTTCGTCGGGTCGAGACTAGTTCATCGATTCCGTGGAAGCGGTCATATGGTGGGGATTCATCTGCATTGTGATGGCTTGTACGCTGAGTGATGGCTTGTACGCTGACTTTTGATTCGCGGAACGGAGTCGAAGGTCATGACGGCATGGCGGCGCGT
>DASUPI010000090.1:0-2264 GCA_036281135.1 Rhodoplanes sp.
TCCGAGCCCCTTTTTTCGAGGCGAGGCCGAACCGCCGGCCCGTTCCTGATTGATAGACCGTCATGTCGCTCGACGTCGTCGATCTGCGCAATTTCTACGCCCAGCAACTCGGCACGCTCGCGCGGCGCTTCATCGGCCTCGAGATCCGAGCGCGCTGGCCGGACACGCATGGGCAGCGCGTGGTCGGTCTCGGCTATGCCACGCCCTATCTCGGCCTGTTTCGCGAGGAAGCCGAGCGCTGCCTCGCCTTCATGCCGGCGGGGCAAGGCGTGATCAAATGGCCGACCGCCCGGCCAGCGCTGGCGGCGCTGGTCGAGGAGGACGATCTGCCGCTGCTGGATCTGTCAGTCGACCGCGTCATCCTCGTGCATGCGCTCGAAATGTCCGACGACGCTCCCTCCTTGCTGCGCGAGATTTGGCGGGTGCTGGCGCCAGGCGGACGGCTGCTCCTCGTGATCCCCAACCGGCGCGGGCTGTGGGCGCGGATGGACACGACCCCGTTTGGCTACGGCCGGCCCTATTCGCGATCGCAGATTCTGCACCTGTTGCGGGAGACCTCTTTCACGCCGACGTCTTGGGGAGAGGCGCTCTATATGCCGCCGATCCCGCGCGGCTGGCTCATTCGCTTGGCGGTCGCCTGGGAACGCACCGGCCGCACCATCTCGGCGCCGTTCGCCGGCGTGCATATCGTCGAGGCGATGAAGCAGGTCTACCGCGCGATCCCCGCGCGGCGCGAAAAGCGCCGCCTCGTGCCCGTGCTGGAGCCGGTGCTTGCTCCTTCACCGGGCGGAGCGGCGTGAGGGGCGGTTAACAAACAGATAACGCAAACGTCCCGGACGACAGCGGTTGATTATCCGGGTCGCGAGTAGCCGCGCTCCGGATTTGCTCTGGAGTCATGGATCGGAGGGAACGGTTACGGGCCACGCTGCAAACTGTGTTAGGCGCTCGACCCGACGTCACGGCTTGCCCGGAAGAAAAGCGAACGGCGCCGCAGGCTCGAACTGCGCGGCCGCGCTGCCCGCATAGGTCTTGCCGCCGACAAGCGTCAGGCGCTTCACCGACGCCCCTTCCTTGAAGTCGAGCTCGGCCAAAGGCACCCAGAATACGGTCGGGCTGGTCGCCGAGTCGAAGAACAACACCTTGTTCTTTTGATCGTAGAGCGTTCGCCAGATCGTGCTCGCGATATCCGGCTGGCCCGGCGTCGCAAGGCCGAGCGGAACGGACACGCTGCGGATCAAGCTGAACACCGAGGCGACGGCCTTTTTCATGTCGTCGGTCTGCGGGATCGCGTCGATGAAGAAGGAGGCGCGCACGAAACGGTCCGCGGCGCGGTTCGTCCCCGGCAGCATCGCCAGTCCGCCGATCTGCTCCCAGTAGGCGTCGAGCGCGAGCTGCTGGTCGAAGATGGGCGAGTTGGTCATGACCTGGTATTGGCGCCCATGGTGGATGACGAGCTTGCCATTGACGTATTCGAAGATCGCCGAGTCGCCGCTCGGATCGGAAAGCGACAGATGTCCCTGCGCCGGCCTGCCATTGGGCAGGACGGGGGCGATGATGACGAAGGGCTCCTTGCGGAGCGCATCGACCGCTTCGGCGACCGTCGCGAAATTATCGAGCACGTATTGCGCCCAGGCCGCGATGGACAGCGTGCGCTGCGCGCCGGTGGGCTTCCCGTAATCGGACTCGACGAGATAGAGGACGTTGGCGACGAGCCCCGGCTCGTTCATGCCGTCGACCGATGCAAGTTCGTAGAACGATGTAATGACGCTGCCGTACTTGCTGGTCCAGTTGATTGAATTCGGCCCCGCTGCGCCGTCGCGTTTCATGCCGCGCGGAAAGACCCAAAGGTTACTGCCGGGGTCCTCCATCCAGTCCATGGACCGGGCGACGACGACGGTCTGGTTCGGACCGAGATAGACCGCGCGCGTGCAGGCTTCGCTCGGTGGAGCGACCGCGGAGGCCAACAGCGCCGCGATCGCCACATAAACGGCGCTCCGTTTGACCCGGGGGTTCCGCATCGCAGCTCTCCTTGAAGACGATGAAGGGGGTGGTGGAGCATCATCTCGCCCGCGGCCGCAACGAAACGTAACCATCGGCCGGGATCTCGCAAGTCACCCGAAGCGCCTAGTTCATCGATTCCGTGGAAGCGGTCATATGGTGGGGATTCATCTGCATTGTGATGGCTTGTACGCTGAGTGATGGCTTGTACGCTGACTTTTGATTCGCGGAACGGAGTCGAAGGTCATGACGGCATGGCGGCGCGT
>DASUPI010000091.1:0-5847 GCA_036281135.1 Rhodoplanes sp.
AAGCCCGCCCGCGCCATCATCGGATAGGCGACCGCGCCGATCGTCACGGTCGTCGCCACGCCCGACCCGGACGGACCGCCGAGCAGAAACGACGCGAGCACGACGGTGCGGCCGGCGCTGTTCGGCTTGCCGCCCATCAAGGCGAGCGAGAATTCGATGAAGAACTTGCCGGCGCCCGAATGCTGCAGGAACGCGCCGTAGATCGTGAACATGATGATCAGCGTCGACGACACGTCGACGGCGACGCCGAAGATCCCTTCAAACGTGATGAAGAGATGACCGACGAGGCGCGATACCGTATAGCCGCGATGGGTCCAGGGCGGCGGCAGATAGGGGCCGACCATCGCGTAGACGATGAACAGAATGGCGACCACCGGCATGATCCAGCCGGTGGTGCGCCGCGTCGCCTCGAGCAGCAGCACGATGAAGATGATGCCGAGGACCACGTCGAGCCGATCGGGGACGGCGGCGCGGTCGGTGAACTCCTCGCCGCCCCACAGCGCATAGCCGAGGATCGCGACCGATGCGATCGCGGCGGCGACGTCCCACCAGCGGATGCGGTCGCGGAAGCGGCGCGCGAGCGGAAACAAGAGGAAGCACAGCGCCATGACGAAGGCGACGTGGGTGTAGCGCAGCGGCTGGGTAGGGACGATTTCGTAGGCGGCGTAGAGATGGAAGAGCGACGAGGCGACCGCAATCGTCGTGACGATCACGCCGGCCCAGCCGAGGAGGCGGTTCGTCGCGCCCTCCTCCGCCTCGATATAGGTTTCGGCCTTGCGGAGCTGCTCGTCGGTGATCGCCTGCGACGCAGACGCGCCGCCATCCGTGCGCTCCTCGGCCATCTCACACCCGTTTCACTCGGAGGAGAGTTTTAGCCAGAGCGGACGGCCGCGCAAGCAAAAAGCCGAACGCGGCAGGCCCGCGTCCGGCTTTAATCAGTTCAATCCTGCAGCCGCCGGCTCACACCGTGCCGGAGCTGCCTCCGCCGAGGGCCGCTTGGGCGGCGGCGAGCCGCGCGATCGGCACCCGGAACGGCGAGCACGAGACGTAGTTGAGGCCCGCGTTGTGGCAGAAGGTCACCGAGGCCGGGTCACCGCCGTGTTCGCCGCAAATCCCGAGCTTGATGTCCTTGCGCGTCTTGCGGCCGCGCTCGGCGGCGATCTTGATCAATTCGCCAACGCCCTCCTGGTCGAGCGACACGAACGGGTCGACCGCGAAAATGTTCTTGTCGGTATAGAAGCCGAGGAAGGTTGCGGCATCGTCGCGGCTGATGCCGAAGGTCGTCTGCGTCAGATCGTTGGTGCCGAACGAGAAGAACTCGGCGCCTTCGGCGATCACGCCGGCCTGCAGCGCAGCACGCGGCAGCTCGATCATGGTGCCGACCTGGTAGTCGAGCTTGGTGTTGCTCTCGGCCTGGACTTCCTTGGCGATCGCGTCGATCCGCTCTTTGACGAGATCGAACTCGGCCTTGGTCGCGACCAGCGGGATCATCACCTCGGGCACGACCGGCGAGCCGGTCTTCTTGCCCGCCACAACGGCCGCCTCGAAGATCGCCCGCGCCTGCATCTCGGCGATCTCCGGATAGGCGATCGCGATGCGGCAGCCGCGGAAGCCGAGCATCGGGTTGAACTCGTGCAGCTCGCGCGCGCGGTCGAGCAGCTTTCTCGGATCGGCGCCCATCGACTTTGCGACTTCTTCGATCTCCGCATCGGTATGCGGGAGGAACTCGTGCAGCGGCGGATCGAGCAGACGGATCGTGACCGGCAGGCCTTTCATGATCACGAACAGCTCGACGAAGTCTTCCCGCTGCATCGGCAGGATCTTGGCGAGCGCCGCGCGCCGCTGTTTCTCCTCGTCGGCCAAGATCATCTCGCGCACGGCGCGGATGCGGTCCGCCTGGAAGAACATGTGCTCGGTGCGGCACAGGCCGATTCCCTCGGCGCCGAACTTGAGGGCGACGCGTGCGTCCTCCGGCGTTTCGGCGTTGGCGCGCACCCTCAGTTTGCGCGTTTTGTCGGCCCAGGTCATGATGGTCGCGAAGTCATCCGACAGCGACGGCTCCTGCATTTTGACGCGGCCGGCCAGCACCTGGCCGGTCGAGCCGTCAATGGTGATGATGTCGCCCTTCTTCAGCGTCATGCCGCTCGCGGTCAGCGTATTGGAGGCGTAGTCGACGCGGATTCCGCCGCAGCCGGCGACGCAGGGCTTGCCCATGCCGCGCGCGACGACGGCGGCGTGCGAGGTCATGCCGCCGCGCGTCGTCAGAATGCCCTCGGCGGCGTGCATGCCGTGGATGTCCTCGGGGCTCGTCTCCACGCGCACCAGCACGACATTGTGCCCCTGCCCCTTCAGCTGCTCGGCTTCGTCGGAGTCGAAGACGATCTCGCCGCAGGCCGCGCCCGGCGAGGCCGGCAGCCCGCTCCCGATCACGGTGCGGTCGGCCTTCGGGTCGATCGTCGGATGCAGGAGCTGATCGAGCGAGGCCGGCTCGATGCGCGTGACCGCTTCTTCCTTGGTGATCACGCCTTCATTGGCGAGTTCGACGGCGATCTTGAGCGCTGCCTTCGCGGTCCGCTTTCCTGTGCGCGTCTGCAGCATCCAGAGCTTGCCCTGCTCCACCGTGAACTCCATGTCCTGCATGTCACGGTAGTGCTTCTCGAGCTTGGTGTAATACTTCACCAGGTCGCCATACGGCCCCGGCATGGCCCGCTCCATCGAGGGCTTGTCGGAACCCGATTCGGCGCGCGCCCGCTCGGTGATTTCCTGCGGCGTGCGGATGCCGGCCACCACGTCTTCGCCCTGGGCGTTGATCAGGAACTCGCCGTACAGACGGTGGTCGCCGGTCGAGGGATTGCGGCTGAAGGCGACGCCGGTCGCCGACGTCTCGCCGAGATTGCCGAACACCATCGCCTGCACATTGACGGCGGTGCCCCACCATTCCGGCACGTTGTTCAGTTTGCGATAGGTGATCGCGCGCTGGTTCATCCATGAGCCGAACACGGCGCCGACCGAGCCCCACAACTGCTCGTACGGATCCTGCGGAAACGATTTCTCATGCTCGCGCTCGACCCGCTTCTTGTAGAGCTCGACGATGTTCTCCCAGTCTTTCGCATCGAGATCGGTGTCGAGCTTGTAGCCGTGGCCTTCCTTGTACGCGTCGAGTATCTCCTCGAAATTATGGTGCCCGATATCGAGCACGACATTCGAGTACATGTTGATGAAGCGGCGATACGAATCGAAAGCGAAGCGGCGGTCGCCGGAGATGCGCGCCAATGCCTCGACTGTCTCATCGTTGAGGCCGAGATTGAGGACCGTGTCCATCATCCCGGGCATCGAGGCGCGCGCGCCGGAGCGCACCGACATCAGAAGCGGATCGTTCGGATCGCCGAACTTCTTGCCCATCACCTTACCGACGAAGTCGAGCGCTTTCTCGACCTGCTGCTTCAGGTCTTTCGGATAGGTTTGATTGTTCTGGTAGAAATACGTGCAGACTTCGGTCGTGATGGTGAAGCCGGGCGGAACCGGGAGCGCGAGATTGGCCATCTCGGCGAGATTGGCGCCCTTGCCCCCGAGCAAGTTCTTCATCTTGGCGCCGCCTTCGCCCTTCCCGCCGCCGAACGTGTAGACCCATTTTCCTTTGGTCGCGGCCCGCTCGGCTGCTGCGCGCTTCGCGGTCAACGCCTTGGTCGAGGCCTTGGTGGACGCGGCGGCGACGCGCTTCGGAGCGGGCGTTGCTTTCATCCGCTTGGCCGGAGCCGGTTTTCCGGCTCCCTTCGGCTTGGCGGCAGCGATTTTGAGGGGAGTCTTCGGCTTGGCTTTCGTCTCGGTCCGGGCGGCTGACCGTCCGGCTTTGGCCCTCGTCACCGATCGGCGGCTCACTGTCTTTGTGGATTTAGCCATAGCGTCTCGCTCCGGTTTGCGACTCGGCGGGCATGCAAAGCACCTCTGAGGCGAACGCGCAAGTCCGCACTTGACCCCTGGTTGGCGGCTCGCTTTGCGCTCGCACTGCAGCAGTGCGCTCGACTCGTATCACTTGATCAGGCCGAGGCCGACAATGCCGACGACGATCAAGTAGATCGCAACGATGTAGTTGAGCAGACGCGGCATGATCAAGATGAGAATGCCGGCGGCGAGCGCGACGAGCGGCTGAAGAGAAGTTCATAATGGCGACCTTTTTCGAGATGGCTGGCGATATGCGATGCTTATGGATTGGGCATCGCGGCGTGATCGGCCGCAGTCACGCGGCGCGAATGGGCATGCGGTTCATCCTTCGATCTTGGAGAAATCGGCGACCGCGAGCGTCGCCGTGCGGATCTCGTTGAGCAGCTTGAGCCGGTTCGCGCGAAAGTCCGGCTCGGCGACGTTGACTGTCACGTTATTGAAATATGAATCGACATGCGGGCGCAGCTTCGCCATCGCGCGCATCGCGGCGGCGAAGTCCTCGCGCGCAATCGCGTTCCGCGCCTCCTGTTTGGCGGCATCGATCGCGCGCGCAAGCTCCCACTCCTCCGCCTGACGATAGAGGTCGGGATCGGGCGCGCCGGCATAGGTCGTCTGGTCGCGCTTTTCCTCGATGCGGATGATGTTGGTCGCGCGCTTGTAGCCCGCGAGCAGGTTCTTTCCGTCCTCGCTGTCGAGAAATCGTCCAAGCGCCTCGACGCGACGCACGATCAGCAGGAGATCGTCCTGCCCTTCGAGCGCGAACACCGCATCGACCAGATCGTGCCGCGCGCCCTGCTCGCGCAACTGCACTTTCAAGCGATCGGCGAAGAAGGCGAGGAGATCTTCGAGTTCGGAGATCGCAGCATCGATTTCTTCATCGGATAACGTTTCGGGAAACCGTTGTCTCCCGAGGTCACGCAATATACGGTTTGTCCGCCCATAAGAAAGCCCTGCGGCACGCAATGTGCGTAGCGGTTCAACAATCCGATCAAGTTGCAAGTGCTTTAGATCGTCACCAATGTGCACTCGGGCATGAATCAAAAATGACATAAGCGCAAGCTTAATTGACCTCTCCAACACCAACCTGATCACCCCCAGCGCCGCCCTTCGCAGCGCATACGGGTCTTTCGATCCTGTCGGTCTTTCGTCGATCGCCCAGAAACCGACCAGCGTATCGATCTTGTCGGCGAGCGCCACGGCGACCGACACCGGGTCGGTCGGTACGCGGTCGCTTGGGCCGAGCGGCTTGTAGTGCTCCTCGCAGGCGCGCGCGACGCTTTCGTCTTCCCCTTGCGCCAGCGCGTAGTACTTGCCCATCAGTCCTTGCAGCTCGGGAAATTCTCCCACGACTTCGGTGAGCAAGTCGGCCTTACAGAGTTTCGCTGCGCGCCTGACCTTGGCGATGAGGTCCGCCGTCTCAGCTTCCGAAGCGTTTGGAACAATAAGCGGCGCGAGCTCGGCCGCGAGCAGTTCGATGCGCTCGATCCGCTCCCACTGCGTGCCGAGCTTTTCGTGGAACACGATGTCCTTGAATTTCGGCAGCCGATCCTCGAGCCGCGTTTTCAGGTCCGTCTCGTAGAAAAACTTCGCGTCCGACAGCCGCGCGCGGATCACCCGCTCGTTGCCGGCGACGATCGCCGCCCCGCCATCCTTGGCTTCGATATTCGACACGAGAATGAAGCGAGGGGCCAGCCTGCCTTCCTCACCTCTCCCCAGTGGGGAGAGGTCGGCGCCGCCAAAGTCGGATGTTTCCGACTTTGGCTCACTCAAATGATCCGAACTCGGGAACACCCGAGTTCGGTGCGCCGGGTGAGGGGGGACGGACCCGGCGACGCGAGCCCCCTCACCCGCCGCCTCGCCAACGCTCGGCGTCGACCTCTCCCCGCCGGGGAGAGGTGAACCATT
>DASUPI010000092.1:0-8029 GCA_036281135.1 Rhodoplanes sp.
TGGACAGTGTCGGAGCTGTCCTCTGCGCTCCGGCGCACGGTGGAGGACGCCTATGGCTATGTCCGCGTGCGCGGCGAGGTGTCGGGGTTCAAAGGTGCGTCACCCTCCGGCCATGTCTATTTCCGCCTCAAGGACGACAAGGCGGTGCTGGAAGGCGTGATCTGGAAGGGCGTCTGGGGCCGCATGCGGGTCAAGCCGGAAGAGGGCCTCGACGTCATCGTGTCCGGCAAGCTCACCACCTTCGCCGGTTCGTCGAAATACCAGCTGGTGATCGACACGCTGGAGCCGGCCGGCGTCGGCGCGCTGATGAAGCTGCTGGAGGAGCGCAAGCAGAAGCTCGCCGCCGAGGGCCTGTTCGACGAGGCGCGCAAGCAGCTCATTCCGTTCCTGCCCAATGTGATTGGTGTGGTCACCTCGCCGACCGGCGCCGTCATCCGTGACATTCTGCATCGGCTGGCCGACCGCTTTCCGCGCCGCGTGCTGGTGTGGCCGGTGCGCGTGCAGGGCGACGGCGCGGCCGAGGAAATCGCCGCCGCCATTCGCGGCTTCAACGCGCTGCCCGAGATAGGGCCGATCCCGCGTCCCGATCTCCTGATCGTCGCGCGCGGCGGCGGCTCGATCGAGGATCTGTGGGCCTTCAACGAGGAGATCGTCGTGCGTGCGGCGGCGGAAAGCCTGATCGCGCTCGTCTCCGGCGTCGGACACGAAACCGACGTGACGCTGATCGACTTCGCCGCCGACAAGCGCGCGCCCACGCCGACCGCGGCGGCGGAGATGGCGGTGCCGGTGCGCGCCGAGCTGATCGTGCGGGTGGAGAGCCTCGGAAGCCGCGCCTTCGCCTGCTGGCGGCGCGGCCACGAGAACCGCCGCGCCGAGCTGCGCTCGGCGGTGCGCGCGCTGCCCTCGGCCGAGGCGCTGCTCGCGCTGCCGCGCCAGCGGCTGGACGCCGCGGCCGCGCGGCTGCCGCGCGCGCTCATCGCCAATGCGCACCTGCACCGGACGGACTTCTCGCGCATCGCCGGCGGGCTCAACCGCCAGCTCCTGCAGGCGCGGCTTGCGCGCGAGGGCGAGCGGGTGACCGCCCTGTCGCGGCGCGCCGCGCATTGCACGCGTGTCTTGGGCGAACGCCGGCGCGAGCGGCTCGCCGCGGCGGCCGGGCGGCTCGCCGTCAGCCTGCGCACCAATATGGATGCGCACCGCGTCCGCATTGCGCGCGGGCAGGAACGGGCGGCGGCGCTGTTCACGCGGTCGGAGCGCGCGGTCCGCATGCTCGTTCACCGGCACGCTGGGCGCGTGGAGCGGGCAGGCCAGTTGCTCGAGGCACTGTCGTATCAAGGCGTGCTCAGCCGCGGCTTTGCGCTGGTGCGCGGGCCGGACGCGCGTCCCCTGTTCAGCGCCAGCGCGGTCACGTCCGGCTTGCGCCTTGAGATCGAATTTGCGGATGGCCGGGTTGGCGCGACCGCGGACGGGAAGGTCACGCCGAAACGCACGCGGCGCGACCGCTCGAGCGGGCCCGACCAGGGCAGCCTGTTCTGAGCGCTTCGATAGGTCGGGCGATGGCCGTGATTTATTGCCGCGATAGCCACTCGGGGACCCGCTTGAGCGCGTCGGCGCGCGCCGCCGGGTCCGTGCCCAGATGCACCGCTCCCGAGCCGTCGGCGGAGGCAGCCATCCCGGTCAAGATCCTGACAGGCTGGTTCGGCTCGTCGAATCCATGATACGCGCCGGGATAGACGACGATCGAGACCGGCGCGCCCGCGCCGCCGCTTGCGCCCGCGACCATCTGCTCGCAGGCCTGCGCCGGCGTCCAGTCGTCGGCGCCGCCGATCAGGATCAAGGTCGGCACGCGCGCGCTCCACCCGGTCTCCCGCGGCTGCCGGCAGCCGGGATAGAGCGCGACCGCGGAGCGGAAATCCGGATGGGCCTTTTCGGCGGAGTTCTCCGCACGAACCGTGTAGAGCACGGTGGTCGCGCCGTTCGACCATCCGAGCAGGGACACGCGGTCGGGCTTCACGAAGGGCTGCTCCTGCAGCCAGCGCCGCGCCGCATTCGCGTCGGCGACGCGCTCGCGGCCGGCCCGCACGGACCGTTTGCGGGTGCGGCATTGCGGTCCGAGGCCGCGCGATCCGAAGCTGTCCGGGAGCAGGACGGCGAATCCGATGCTGACCAGCCGCTCGGCCCAGTCGCGGTAGCGCGCGGCGAGGCCGTGCTTGCCGAGCCCGGCGCATCCGTGCAGCGCCACCACCGCGGGGAACGGGCCGTCCCCGTGCGGCCGGTACAGCATGGCGTCGAGCACGAGGCCGGGGCCGGCGATGCGGACGGGCTCGGGGGCGTTCGCGGCAAGGGCCATCCGCGCATCGGCGGCGGCGAGGAGAACCATCAGCAGGAATCCGACAGCGATCCGCATCGATTCGATCACGTGTTTAGGACATGTTAGCACGGGGCGTCGGCCGGGCGAGACGGGCGAACGGCCGGTTGGGAGGGCGGGGTTTCGCTTTGCCGGCCGACATATTATGTTCGGTCGAAGCGTCCGCTCATGATCGAAAGGCCGTTCACGATTGCTGCGCGGTGCGATTGCGCTTTGGAGGTCGTTCGTGCTGAACCGCTTCGACCCTCGTTCGCCGCAGGCGGGGGAAGCCGAGGTCCGCTATCTCGATTCGGATTTCCGTGTCATCCGCGCGGGCGCGTTCGTTCGCTGTGCGGTCACCGGCGTGGCGATCCCGCTGGAAGAGCTGAAATATTGGAGCGTCGACCGGCAGGAGGCCTATGCCACGCCGGAGGCGGTGCTGAAGCGCTGGCATCCCGACCGCGTGGAATGATCCTCAGACCGGCAGCCCGGTCCGCGCGCGCAGGAACGCGCGCAAGCGCTCCTCCTCCTCGACGACAAGCGCGACCGGCAAGACCTTGCTGTGCGCCGCGAGCGCGGCGGTCGCCGGATCGCCATGCAGCCGCGCCGCATCCTTTTCCGTCGTGACGAGCTGCAGGCCCTCGCGCTCCGCACGCGCGATCAGCGCGGCCGCGTCGGCCGACGAATAGCGATGGTGGTCCGGGAAGCCTAATTGCGCCGCGACCGCGACGCCTGCGTCGGCGAGCGTCGCGAAAAACTTGGCGGGATCGGCGATGCCGGCAAAGGCGAGCACGCGACACCCCGTCAATTCCGCGGCGATCGAGCCGACCGGTTCGAGACGCCCGGCGAGCACCGGAAGCCCGCGCCGCTGCGCCTCGATCGCCACCCCGCGGGCGCTCTCGCCGGCGTCGCCCACGACCAGGATGGCATGCGCGCGGTCGAGCTGCGCGGCAAGCGGCGCGCGCAGCGGACCCGCCGGGACCACATATCCGTTGCCGGCGCCGCGCCGGCCGTCCAGCGCCACGAGGGCCACGTCTTTGACGAGCGACGGGTTCTGCAGGCCGTCATCCATCACGATGAGGTCGGCCTGTTCCCGCGCGGCGGCGGCCGCGCCGGCCACGCGGTCGCGCGCAACGATGGTCGGCGCGATGCGGGCGAGTAGCAGCGGCTCGTCGCCGACCTCCGCCGCGCTGGCGCTGGCGCTGACGCGCACGGGGCCGGCCAGCGCGCCGCCGTAACCGCGCGTGAGAAACGCCGGGCGCAGGCCGGCGCGCAGGAAGAGGCGCGCGACCGCGATCGCGGTCGGCGTCTTGCCACCGCCGCCGACCGTCAGATTGCCGATGCAGATGACGGGCACGGCGGCGCGCGCGCCGCTGCGGCGCATCCGCGAAGCGGCGACGGCCCCGTAGAGTCCCGCTAATGGCGCGAGCAGCCGCGCGGATAAACCCGGCTGCCGCCACCAGAACGGCGGCTCACGCATCTTGCGTCCAGGTCGCGAGGCGAATCTGCACGAGATAGGGCTCGATCGCCGCCATCGATCGGTCGACGGCGCCGGCCAGCGCATCGACCGTGCGTCGTCCGGCCGCCGCAAGCCGTGCGCGCGCCGGCGCATCCGTGAGCAGTTCCGCGAGACGCGCGGTCAGCGTGTCGGGATCGGTGACCGGATCGGCGCGCGCCGCCTGATCCAGCGCGCGGTAGAGATCGGCGAAATTCGCCACGTGCGGACCATGCACCACCGCGGTGCCGAGCTTGATCGGCTCGATCGGGTTCTGTCCGCCATGCGGGACCAGCGAACCGCCCATGAACACCACCGACGCCAAGCGGTAAATCAGCCCGAGCTCGCCGAGCGTGTCGCACACATAGATTTCGGTCGCCGCGTTCGGAAGCGTTCCGTGCGAACGCTGCGCAGCGTTCAGGCCGCATCCCGCCGCAATTTCGGCCACCTCCGCCCCGCGCTCGGGATGACGGGGCGCGATGATGGTGAGCAGGCGGGGGAATTCGAGCCGCAGCCGCCGGTGCGCCTCGACGACCGCGCTCTCTTCGTCGGGATGGGTCGAGGCGGCGACGACGACGGGCCGGCCGGCGACCGCCATCTTCAGCGCAGCAAGCGTGTTCGGGTCGGCGGAGAGCGGCGGGACGTCGAGCTTGAGATTGCCGGTCGTGCTGATGCGCGGCGCGCCGAGCGCCCCGAAACGCGTGGCATCTTCCGCCGAGCGGACGAGGCACAGGTCGAACCGCGCGAGCAGCGCTTCGATCGTCGCCGGCGCCCGACGCCAGCGCTCGAACGAGCGCTTCGACAGGCGTCCGTTAAGAAGGATCAATGGAATGCGCCGCTCCGCGGCGCCCAGGATGAGATTCGGCCACAGATCGGATTCGACGAAGAGCGCGAGTTCGGGTCGCCAATAGTCGAGAAAGCGCGCGACGAAGAACGGGGAATCGAGCGGAATGAATTGGTGGAACGCGCCTGCCGGCAATTGCTGGCTGGCGCGTTCGGCCGACGTCACCGTGCCCGAGGTGACGAGCACCGCAAAGTCGCGCGCGCGCAGGCGTTCCACGATCGGCAGCGCCGCCACGAGCTCGCCGACGCTCGCGCCATGCACCCAGACAAGCGGCTCGGCCGGACGCGGCAGGCTCGCAATCCCGCGCCGCTCCGCCAGACGTTCGGGATGCTCCTTGCCGCGCTTGAGCCGGCGCGCGAGGAGCAAACCGCTGAGCGGCGTCAAGGCTGCGGTCAGAACGCGATAGGCGAGAAAGGTGAACGGCAACCGTTCAGCCAAGACCGCTGCCTCCCAGTCATGCGTCGATACTGCCCAGGGGTGTCGGAACGCACGTTCACAGCGACGCGGTCGGGTGACCGGCGATGATGTCGCTCACGATGCGATGACGCGGGGGACCCGCCGCCAGCAACGCTTTGTGTCGCGGCTGCGGTCGGTTGTAGGTGATCGTCTCGCCCGTCATCGTCGTGAGCACCCCGCCGGCTTCGTGCACCAAAAGATCGGCGCCTGCAAGGTCCCAGTCGTGACTGTTTCCGCCGCCGAAAGCGACGTCGAGTCGGCCCTCCGCCACGCGTGCGAATCGTAATGCGAGGGAATGGATTTTCGGTTCGAAGACGAGTCCGGGAGCCCGCGCCGACAGTTGGTCGAGCATGCGCTGCGGTCCGGTGATGCGCGCGCCGGCAAGCGCCGCGCCCACGTCGACGGCCATGCGTACGCCGTTGAGCGTCGCGCCTTTGCCGCGAACCGCAACGAACAGCTCGTCGGTGACGGGCGCATAGAGCGCCGCGACGGTCGGGCGTCCGCTCTCCACCAACGCCACCGAGATCGTCCAATCGGCCCGGCCGGCGAGGAATGCGCGCGTGCCGTCGATCGGATCGACAACCCAGATCCGTTCGCTCGCAAGCCTTGCGGGATCGTCTTCCGTCTCTTCCGAGAGCCAGCCGCAACCGACTTGGGCGGCGGACAGTCGCTCCTGCATGAGCAGGTTGACGGCAATGTCGGCCTCCGACACCGGCGATCCTTCGCCGGCTCCCTTCATCCAGCTCTTCACCGGGCTCTTGAAGAACCGCAGCGCCAAACGGCCCGCATCGCCGACGATCTCGGTCAGCCGAGCGGCGATCGCGGCGCGGTCGATGCCGTCAGAGGCCAGCAATGGTCAAGCCCTCCACCCGCACGGTCGGCGCATTGATTCCGTATCGGAACTTGAGATCGTTCGCCGGCTGCAGGCTGCGGAACATGTCGGCGAGGTTGCCGGCGATCGTGATCTCGCTGACCGGGAAGGTAAGCTCTCCGCGCTCGATCCAGAAACCCGCGGCGCCGCGGCTGTAGTCGCCCGTCACCATGTTGACGCCCATGCCGATCAGGTCGGTGACGTACAGACCCTGCTCGACGTCCTTGATGAACGCTTCCGGCGTAGCGCTGCCGGGCTCGAGATGCACGTTCGAAGGGCCGGGCGACGGAGTCGATGAGACGCCGCGCTGCGCGTGCCCGGTCGTCGTCATGCCGAGCTCGCGCGCGGTCGTGCAATCGAGCAGGAACGTCGTCAGCACGCCGCCGTCGATCAGAGCGCGTCGCCGTCCCGCCACGCCCTCCGCATCGAAAGGATGCGAGCGCAGGCCGCGCCGCCGGTGCGGATCGTCCACGATGCGAATGTCCGCGGGAAAAAGCATCTCCTCGAGCTTGTCTTGCAGGAAGCTCGTCTTGCGGGCGATGGCGCTGCCATTGATGGCGGCGGTGAGATGCGAGAGGAGCGAGCCCGCCGCGCGCGCGTGATAAATGACCGGGGCGCGCTGGGTCGGCACCTTGCGCGGATTGAGCCGCTTCACCGCGCGCTCGCCGGCATTGCGCCCGATAACTTCGGGACTGTCGAGATCGGCGGCGTAGACCGCGGAGGAATAATCATAGTCGCGTTCCATCGCGGTGCCTTCGCCGGCGATCGCCTGCATGGATACGCTGTGGCGCGAACCGAGATAGCGGCCGATGAATCCGGTGCTCGTCACGAGCACCATTCCGCCGATCCCGGCCGAGGCCGATGCCCCGCCCGATTTGGTGACGCCGGTGACGGCGATCGCGGCGGCTTCCGCGGCTTGCGCGCGCTCTTCCAGCTCGCGTACGCTCGGCATGTCCGGATCGAGCAGGTCGAGTTCGGGACGCTCGCGCGCGAGCAGGTCCGGGTCGGCGAGACCCGCGAACGGGTCCTCCGGCGCGACGCGCGCCATCGCGATCGCGCGTTCGGCGAGAGCGTCTGCGCCCTCATGCGCGAGATCATTGGTCGACACGACCGCTTGTCGGCGGCCCACCAGGACGCGCAGGCCGACATCGTCGTCTTCCGAGCGCTCGGACTCCTCGACCGTTCCCTGCCGCACTTCGATCGACTGGGAGACGCCGCGCACGGCGATCGCTTCGGCGGCGTCCGCGCCGGCGCGACGCGCAGCCGCGACGAGCTCTTCGGCGATGGCGACGAGGGCGGACTGATCGAACAGCGAGGAGGGCATCGGATGAACACGGACTTTGTCGGAGGGAAGGAAAAATGGCGGACGCATGCTTCACATGGGGGAAAATGCGCCGCCGTTCAAGCCGGGATGGCGCGAACCGATCTGCGCATGGCGGCGCCGTCGCGCAACGCCCGAGCTCGCAAGCAAATCTTTGCAATGCGCGCGGGATTGGCAAGACCTCGTCAAGCATGCGCGGCGAACAACCACGCATACGGCTGATTAACCAGGCATTTTAAGGGGAAACGAAGCGATCGCGGGTAGGCTCCCAAACAAGATCGGGCCGCAGAGTCCGACCAGGGATGCTGAAAGGCGAGGCGTCATGAGTGCCAGCGGGGTCATGCCCTGCGGGTCGAGCCGGCTGCTCCGGCTCGACCCGTTCACACTGCCCATCCAGTTCCGCGCGAGCGATGCGACGGCGGACGAGCGGGTGCGGTTCGGGCCGTATCGCTGCCGGTGTCGAGCTTCCTCGGCGTCGCGCTGCGCGTCGTGCCCCCCGATCAGGCGAATGACGGCGCGATTTCGATCGTGCTCGAACACCGCGACGCGGCGCTCGCGGTGCCGGTCTTCACCGCGCCCGACGGCGTCGATGCGATCGCCGAATGGCGGGCGTGGGGCCGCGTGCTCGGCCTGCCGCTGCTCGTCGCCGATGCGGACGGCGCGCTGCGCGACCCGTTCCGGCGCGTAAGCGCGGC
>DASUPI010000093.1:0-2348 GCA_036281135.1 Rhodoplanes sp.
GGCGATGTCAAGCATGTCCTTTGGTGCTGAAAATCCATTGTCGATAACCGTGCTTGAAACAGAAAGGAGTGGGACCTCTACTTATCTTCTTCTCTCGGTGGAGAATAAGTCAGATCAGGCATTTCAATGGACGGATTGGAGCTGTGTATTCCTAAACGGAGCAGACCCTGTCCACGAAGAGAGAAGCACCGTCGAAAACGTACGGCCGCGTGGTCGCGCTATTCAGCGCAGCATACAAAGCTATGGCGGCCCATTTAGCAAGGTTGAGTGCCGCTTCATGAACAGTCGACCCTCCGTGTATTGACCCTCCGTTAGGGCTACGATCATGATTGTTCGCAAAGCTTCTTGTACACTCGGTGTGTCCTGGCAGTCGCCCTCACCGCGACTTTGCCGGGGATGTCCCGCGTTTTGTTGAACTTGGCGGGACGGGCGTACGCGCCGGACCAGCGAACGCGCCGCGGCCGTCGAGATCGGACATTGCTCGTCCATGCGGGTCAGCGCGCCGTCCGTGAGCGCCTCCTGCCATTCGAGCTGGTAAAGGAAGTCGTGAGCCGGAGGTAGATCGCCAACCAGCCAAACGTCTTGCGCGCCAACTCGGAGAAATATTTGGTGGTAGAATACCAAGATCGGTTCGATCGGCATAGTTGGCCGAGTTCGGCGTCTTGCCAAGCCTCCTCCAGTCGCGGCCGGCGGCATATAGGAATTTGCTCAGGGCGCGCCGTTAAAATAACGGACAAATAACTGGAATTCGATCTAGGAATATTTTCTGGTCGTTGACCGCGAATGATCGCGACGTTTTGCGCTGGGTGGTTCCTCACGTCGTGTCGGATGGAGGATATCCAAATTGGCAAATTCTAACTGAGAGCGGGCCTCGGAAATCTGAACAGGGCGACCGCCAGAGATTTCGGCTTCCAAGGAAACCGCGATCCATTTCGAGAGCGCGACTCCGCAGCCGATTGGCACCGACGTAGCCGACCGCAACCGCGGCCGGCGCGATTCCGATGATGGTCCCAGCAGTCACGGCGGCGGAGCCGAGCACCAAGTTGCCGAAGGCCGGCCCGGCCAGCAGCCGCAGTTTCGCCGCCTGTTTCGCCGCGGCGATAACGACCATCCCGTCCGCGGCAAACCCCGCCGTCTCGATCGCGGCCGCCAGGTTCCCCAGATCCTCGGCCATCGCAGCAACGCCGCCGCCGACCGCCGCCGCGATCGGGGCCGCGCCGACAAGCAGACCGGGCGGGCGCCGCAACGGCGTCGAAAGCTATGGCATCGAGCGCATTGGAGATCGCGGTTGCCATGACGCTCTCGACGACCGCCGCCGCCTCGGGCGTCGCGCTGGAGATCTCGCCGGTCAGCGCCGCTTGAACCAGAATCTTCCGCGCCGGGCCGATGGTGACGCCGCTCAGCGCGAACTGGAGCGTCGGAGTTGGCTCGCCTTCGGCGACAAAACCGCGGTCGGTGGAGTCGCGACGTGCGGCACGCGAACCGTCGAGACGCCAGCCAAGTCGATCGCCAGGGCGCGCGAGAAGAGCTGCAGCGCGGCCGAGCGCGTGCGCGCCCACGTCCTCCTGTGCATGCTCGCCTACCATGTCGAGCATCACATGCGTGCCAGGCTCGCCCCGATGCTCTACGACGAGGCCGATCACGAGGCCGCCGCCGCGATGCGCACCAGCATCGTCGCCAGAGCCGAGCGCTCCGATGCCGCCAGGCGCAAGCAGACAACCGGCCGCACCGACGGCCTGCCGGTGCACAGCTTCAAAAGCCTGCTCGCCGATCTCGCCACCTATTCCCGCATCCAGGCGACCACGGCGCTCAACGAGAAATACGTCTTCACCCTCCACACCAGGCCAACCCCGATCCAGCAGCGCGCCTTCGAAATCCTCGCCATCAACCCGGATCGTACCCAGTAACCTGCCCTCGCCCTCGACAAACGAGAGTGAGATCAAAAGCTTATCGATTTGAAAGAAGGAAGGTCCGACTAGCTAAGCGGTCCCTTGGAAATGGTTTTTTGGTTGGTGGCTCGATGAACTCAAAACGAGCTCCGATTACTCCATGAGCAGTGTCGGAGTCACGGAACAGGCTGTTAAAAAAGCTCCCTGGTCGATACCGACCCAGGTGCACTAGAAACAAGCTATCAGTTTTGGAGCGAGCACCCAGCGCCCGGCGCTGGTGTCAACAACGACCCCTCGCGTTTGGGACTATCCCGTCCGCGCGGTCTGTCGTTTGTTGCCGTCCGACCCGCAGGCTGGATAAGCCTACACGGCTTCCTTCAGCTCCTTTGCGGCGCGGAAGGCGATTTTCTTGCTCGCCTTGATCTTGATCGCCTCGCCGGTCGCAGGATTGCGGCCCAT
>DASUPI010000094.1:0-23776 GCA_036281135.1 Rhodoplanes sp.
GCGCGGCGGCCCTCGTCACGGTCGGCCTGCGCGACCCAGTTGCGGATCGCCTGCGCCGACGGTTCGAACTCCTTCGCCAGCTCCTCCGGACCGCGACCGGCCCGAACCAGCTCGATCATCTGCCGGCGGAACTCCGGCGCATAAGGGCGGTGCTTCTTTGCCATTGTGGACTCCGAAAACTCAAAAAATCGGGTGTCCACGAAAGCGGGACAACTTCAGTATGTGAGATCGATTGGCGAAAAAGTCAACAAAAATAGGTGCTTCCGGTAACTATGCATCACCACGCAAAATCGAAAATTCGGTTTAGGAAACCGCTGCTCTATCCGGCTGAGCTACGGGACCATGGCAGAACCTGCATGCCGGCCCGCGCCTTATAGCGCCAACGCGATTCGTGCGCCAGAACCGGGTCAAACGCTCGGCGGACGTTGGAACCGGCCGACCGACGAATGGTCTTGGGGACCCGACCAGCGTATAGTTTGGAGGACCTGACGGATGAGCGTCCGAGGCAAGCCGAATCGTCTGGGGCGCCGACCGGCGTCGTTCCAATATCGACCAGCGATTGTCTGCGGCGACCTGACCGACGAATTTCCGAGGGGTTGCGGAGTGAGCGGCTCAGGGGTTACCCTGGGTCTCCTGCCACTCCAAGAACTCCCGGAAGAGAGCTTCCTGCGAACTCTTGCTGGCGGGCGCGGTCTTGGGCGCAGGTTTTTCAGCGGCCGAACTTGCAGCCCGCGACGTCTTCGGCGCTTCGGCCGGGCGGGTCGCGAATCCGGCCTCGCGGAGATACCAGCATTTCCGTTTGGTTGCGCGATCGAATCGGTAGTACCAATGCTGGCCGCCCGGCGCGGCGCTGTCGGGCGCGGTCAGGCATTCGGCGGCGTCAGCCGAGCCGGTCGCGCCAAACGCGAGTGCGGTGACGAGCACGTACCCCGCTGCGGCAAAGGCCGTGTGCTTTGGCATGACGCCCCCTTTCCAAGAAACGACGTTATTTTGCGCGAATTCTCGCATGACACTGGCGCGGTTGTTCGGCCGCATTGGGCTGCAAATTCGGCAGGGAAGGGAACGGATGCCGCAATCTGGGCGGCGACACGCCGCGGGCGTGACCGCGGAAGAGCTTAATTCGAAACGCTCTTTCGCGCCGAAGCGGGCCCGCGCCGGCGCCTGCCTCGCCGCCCTGGCGCTTATTTGGGCGGCCGCGCCGGCGGCCCTGCGCGCGCAGGGCCTGTCCCCGTCGCAGACCTCCTCGCCCGCGCAATCGCAGGCGCGCGCGTCCGCGCAGCGCGCCCGGCCGGCAGCGGGCTGCGGTCTCCCGCTTGTTGCGACGGGGCGCGTCAAGGGCGTGATCGACGGGCGCACGCTGATGCTTGACGACGGGCGCGAGGCGCGCCTCGCCGCGATCGAGGTCGCGCCGGTGATTGCGGCCGCAGCGGACGGAGACGAGCGTGACCGCGCCGGTCGCGCCGCCCAAGAAGCCCTGGCGGAGCTCGCGTTCGGACGCGACGTCGCGCTCAGGCAGGCGGCGGAATCGACCGATCGCTACGGGCGCATCGTCGCCTTCGGCTTCGTCGCGCAGGACAACTCCGTCGCCCAGGACAATGCTGAGCGCTCGCTGCAGCACGAACTCGTGGCGCAAGGGCATGCGCGTCTTGCCGCGCGAATCGAATCGCAGGCGTGCCTCGGCGAACTGCGGGCACGCGAGCGCGACGCCCGCCGCGCCGCGCTTGGCCTTTGGGCCGACCCGCATTATTCTGTGCAGAGCGCCGAGAAACCGGCCGACATCACAGCGCAGCGGGGCCGGTTCAGCGTAGTCGAAGGCGAGGTCGTCTCGGTGCGGGAAAGTCGGGGAACGACCTACATCAATTTCGGCCGCCGCTGGTCGGAAAGCTTCGCCGCCGTCATTTTGAAGCGGAACGCAAGCGCGTTGCTGGCCGCGGGTCTCGATCCGAAGCGACTGAAGGGGCGTCGCGTGGAAGTGCGCGGATTCGTCGAACTGCGGGGCGGGCCGCGCATCGAGGTCGCGCGTCCCGAGCAGATCGCCGTCGTCGCGGGACGGTGAGTCGTGGGCAGGACATGGCGCCGATAGCAGCGGACAGACGACGCGCCGGCGGCGCCGCGCGCTCGGCCGGGCGGCCGATCGCGGCTGCGCTCGCCGTTGCGCTTGCCGTGCTGCTGCCGGCCTGCTCGTCGCTCATCAATATCGACCGGCCGATAGGCATGCCGGATCCGGTCAAGCAGAGCGAGGCCGCGCCCGCTCAGCAGCGCGAGCACCGGCGCATTCTCGCCGCCTATGGCGGAGCCTATACCGATGCGAAGCTCGAAGCGATGATCGCCGGCATGGTCGATCGGCTCGTCGCGGCGTCGGAGCGGCCCGAGCAGCGCTTCAAGGTGACGATTCTCAATTCGCCGGCGATCAACGCTTTCGCATTGCAGTCCGGCCAGCTTTACATCACGCGCGGCCTGCTTGCGCTCGCCAATGACGACGCCGAACTCGCGAGCGTGCTCGCGCATGAAATGGCGCATGTCGTCGCTCATCATGCCGAAATCCGCGAAAGCGAGGCGCGCCGCGCGGCCATCGTCGCCAATGCGACCGTCGGCGCGGTGAACGATTCGACGGGCGCGCTCGCGCTCGCGAAATCGCAGCTCGCCTTTGCGAGCTTCTCGCGCGCGCAGGAGTTCGAGGCGGACGGCATCGGCGTCGGTATCGCCGCGCGGGCGGGCTATGATCCGCATGGGGCGGTCCGCTTCCTCACCTCCATGAGCAACTTCGGAGGCTTGCGGTCGGCGAGCAGCTCCGATCCGCGCTCGCTCGATTTCCTGTCGTCGCATCCGGCGACACCCGAGCGGATCGAGAATGCCGCGAACAATGCGCGCCAATATGTCGGCGGCGCACGCGCGGCGGCCGACTACCTCGCGACGCTCGACAAGCTCGTCTATGGCGAGGATCCGATCGAGGGTTTCGTGCGCGGTCGCCGTTTCGTGCACCCGAAGCTCGGTTTTGCCTTTACCGCGCCCGAGGGGTTCAACCTGGAAAACACCGCGCAGGCGGTGTTGGGCGCAAAGCAGGGAGGAGACGAGGCGCTGCGACTAGACATCGTGCGTCTGGAGACGGAACCAGCGCTCGCCTCCTACATCAATTCCGGATGGATCGAAAGCATCGAGCCGGGATCGGTGGAAGACATGGTGATCGCCGGCTTTCCCGCCGCGACCGCGACCGCGAAGGGCGAGGATTGGTGGTTCCGGCTGTATGTCGTCCGCTACGGCAAGGAGATATTCCGGTTCATCTTCGCGTCCAAGACCAAAACCTCCGAGATCGACCGCGCCTTCCGCGAATCGATCAATACGTTTCGCCGGCTGTCGCTCGCCGAAGCGTCGTCGGTGAAGCCCCTGCGCATCAAGATCGTGACGGTCGCACCCAGCGACACCGTCGATCGGCTGGCGGCGCGGATGGCGTTGCTCGATCGCCAGGCGGAGCGCTTTCGCGCGCTCAACGGGCTCGGCCCGAACGATCAGCTCAAGCCGGGCCGCCGGGTGAAGATCGTGGTCGAGTAGCGCCGGCTGCGGGCCTACGCGGCGCGCAACGCGTCGCGTTGCCTTGATTCCCCTCCGATCTCCATCCTCCCGGGCCGACATTGCAGTGTCGTGAAGGCTCACTATGTGACGTCATGGGCTGGTCTGCTTTGCTCCTTTTCGCGCGCGGGCTGCCGCCCGATCTCGGGGCCGGACACCGGTCTGTAAATCACTCGTGGGAGACCCCGGATGTCTGCGTGGCCGGGGCTGCGATCCGGAAGACCGCATGACCATCGCCGCACGGTTATCCGCCGCGAAATCAGCCGGCGCTGCCGAGCTCAAATCCAATTCCGGCGCCGCTAGTCCCAGCGCCGCGGATGACGCATCGCGCCTTGCTGCGGTGCAGGCGTTTCGCGAGGTTCGGACGCATACCGAAAAACTCGCCGCGCCGCTGTCGGCCGAAGACCAGGTCGTCCAGTCCATGCCGGACGCAAGCCCGACCAAATGGCACCGCGCACACACGACCTGGTTTTTTGAGCAGTTCCTGCTTCACCCGCAGGCACGGGATTACCGCGCCTTCGACGCGCGGTTCGCCTACCTATTCAATTCGTACTATGTCGCGGCCGGACCGCGCCACGAGCGGCCGCGGCGGGGGCTGGTCACGCGTCCCGGTGCGGCCGAGGTTTGCGCCTATCGTGCGCATGTCGACGCCGCCGTCGAGCAGTTGTTGATGAATTGCGACGCCGATCGGCTGAGCGAGGTGCTCCGCATCCTCGAGATCGGCCTCAATCACGAGCAGCAGCATCAGGAATTGATCCTTACCGATATTCTGCACGCCTTCGCCCAGAACCCCTGCGCTCCAGCCTATGATGAGGTTTGGCGCTTCCCGCGCGCGGGCAAAGCGATCGCAGGCGAACGAGATTCCGCGGAGGAAGCGAAGCCCGGCCGTAGCCCTGCGCCAAGCGGAAGCGATGAGCGCTTCGTTGCACTCACCGAAGCCATCCGCACGATCGGTCACGCCGGCGCGGGGTTCAGCTTCGACAATGAGGGGCCGGCGCACCGCGTGCTGGTCGGCCCGGTGCGCGTCGCGCGTTCGCTCGTCACCAAGGGCGAATGGCTCGCTTTCATGCGCGAAGGCGGCTATGACAATCCGGCGCTCTGGCTGTCCGACGGATGGGCCGCGGCAAGCGCCGAGCAATGGCGCGCGCCGGGCTATTGGCGCGAGATCAATGGGGCGTGGTTCGCGATGACGCTGGGCGGCCTGCATGCGATCGATCCGGCCGCGCCCGTCTGCCATGTGAGCTATTACGAAGCGGATGCGTTCGCCCGCTGGAGCGGACGGCATCTGCCGAGCGAGGCGGAATGGGAAACGGCGGCGCAGACCGGCGAACTCGACGACGCCTTCGGCGTTGTCTGGCAGTGGACCCGCAGCGCCTATGCGCCGTATCCCGGCTTCCGTGCGGCGGGCAGCGCGCTCGGCGAGTATAACGGCAAGTTCATGGTCAACCAGATGGTGCTGCGCGGCAGCTCGTTCGCGACTCCGGAAAGGCATGCGCGCCTGACCTATCGGAATTTCTTCTATCCGCCGTCGCGCTGGCAATTCACCGGGCTCAGGCTTGCCGAGCCCTTCGTCTGACGCAGACACAAGCTTCCCCGGGGACGATGAGAAACACGATGACAGCGCATGCACGCGTCCTGCACCGGGCCGAATCCTACGATGCTGCGCGAGCCGCATTCCTCAAGGATGTGTGGCACGGCCTTGCCCAGGATCCGAAGCGCATTCCGCCGAAATATTTCTATGACGAGCGCGGGTCCGAGCTGTTCGAAGCCATCACCCGGACGCCGGAATACTATCCGACCCGCACCGAGCTTGCGATCCTGAACGACAATGCGTCGGCGATCGCCGGCCATATCCCGGCTGGCGCGGCGTTGATCGAGTTCGGCAGCGGCGCCACCACCAAAGCGCGGATACTCCTGCAGGCGGCGCAGGTTGCAGCCTATGTGCCCGTGGACATTTCCTCGGCGTTTCTGGCGAGCGAGGCCAACCGGCTGGAACACGACTTGCCCGGGCTGAAAGTGCTTCCGGTCGCGGCCGATTTCTCCTTGCCCTTCGCGTTGTCGGAGGCGATCGACGGCATGCCGCGCGTCGGCTTCTTTCCCGGTTCGACTTTCGGCAATTTCGAGCAGCACGAGGCGACCGCGTTCCTGCGCCATGCCGCGAAACTGCTCGGTCCCGATGCGCGGCTGATCATCGGCGTCGATCTCGTGAAGGAACCCGATATCCTTCACCACGCCTATAACGACGCGGCGGGCGTGACGGCTGCCTTCAACATCAATCTGCTGCGCCGCATGAATCGCGAGCTCGACGCCAACTTCGATATAGACGGTTTCCGCCATTGCGCCTTGTACAACCGCGAGCGTTACCGGGTGGAAATGCATCTGGTGAGCCGCGTGCGGCAGAAGGTCCGGGTCGGCGGCCGACAGTTCGAATTCCGGCGCGGCGAAACGATTCACACCGAGAACAGCTACAAGTACACCCTCGGAATGTTCCGCACGAACGCCGCCGGCGCCGGATGGCGACAGGCCGCGGCGTGGCAGGATCCCGAGCGCTATTTCTCGGTTCACGCCCTCGTCTGCGAGGAAGACAATTTCATCAGCGATTAGCGGCGGGTCGCCCGCCTGGGCGAAGCGCCGCCGCTCGCCATAGATACGCGCGCGCTTTCATTATAGTCGAGCGCTGCGGGCCCGTTTGCGAGGGCCTTGCCCGCGCTCCGCCGCGCGACGATTGTCATCACACCAACCATTTCCAGGATCGTTCATGAAGATCGTTGGGTTCGAAACCGAAACGGGGCTGCGGCTAGGCGTCGTCGAAGGAGATCAGGTCGTCGACCTGCAGGCTGTGGATGCGAATACGCCGACTGATCTCGGCGCGTTGCTCGCGCAGACCAAGGGGGACCTGCGCGTCGTGCGGGACCTGGTCGCCCGCGCGCCCGCTTCAGCGCGGGCGCCGCTGCAGGGATTGCGGTTCGCCCTGCCGGTCGCCAAGCCGGGCAAGATCGTGTGCCTCGGCCTCAACTATCTCGATCATGTGAAGGAAGGGCCGCAGCGCGACAACGTCCCGCAGCACCCGTCGATTTTCTTCCGCAGCCTCACCTCGCTCGTCGCTCACGGCAGCGCGATCATCCGCCCGCGCGTCTCCGAAACGCTCGACTATGAGGGCGAGCTCGCCGTCATCATCGGCAAACGGGTGAAGCACCTGACCGTGGACGCGGCGCCCGCGTGCATCGCCGGCTTCGCCTGCTTCAACGACGCTTCGGTGCGCGAATTCCAGCGCCGCAGCACGCAGTGGGACATGGGCAAGAACTTCGACCGCACCGGCGGCTTCGGCCCGTGGATGGTCACGGCGGACGAACTGCCGGCAGCCGGCCACGGCCTCAAGCTCGAGACGCGGCTCAACGGCGAGGTCCTGCAGTCCGACAATACGTCCAACATGATGTTTCCGGTCGCCGAGACGATTGCCTATGTGACGCAGGGGATGACGCTCGAGCCCGGCGACGTGCTGGTCACCGGCACGCCGTCCGGCGTCGGTCATGCGCGCAAGCCGCGCGTGTGGATGCGTCACGGCGATGTGTGCGAGGTGGAGATCGAGGGCGTCGGCGTCCTGCGCAACCCGGTCGAGGACGAGCGCGAATAGCGGGGCAGCGCGGCTTCCGTCCGGCCGATATTGACCTAAGGCCGCGGTTTGCGCACCCTCACCGCAAAAGCGGTTAGGGAGAAAGCCGATGTGCCTGTTCTGCGGAACGAAGCCGTTGCGCCTTTCGCGAATGCCGACGCGGCGAAGCTTCGTCGCGGGCGCGCTCTCCATCGGTGGGCTTTTTGCGGGCGCGAAGGCGATCGGCCCGGTGGGTGCTACGGCGCAAAATGCGACCGCCGACACCATCATCGAAAACGCAAAGATCATCACGCTCGACCCGAAGCTGCCCAACGCCGAGGCGATCGCGATTGCCCGCGACACCATTATCGGCGTTGGTTCGCGCCGCGAGATCGAGCGGGTGCGCGGCCCCGCGACCCGCATCATCGATGCGGAGAAACGCACGCTCGTCCCCGGCCTCAATGATGCACATACGCATTTCATCCGCGGCGGGCTGACCTATTCGCAGGAGGTCCGCTGGGACGGGGTCCCGTCGCTCGCGCTTGCGTTGCAGATGCTGAAGGAGCAGGCGGGCCGCACGCCGGCCCCGCACTGGGTGCAGGTGGTCGGCGGTTGGACGCCAAACCAGTTCAAGGAACAGCGGCTGCCGACGCTCGACGAGATCAACGCGGCGGCGGGCGACGTGCCCTGTTTCGTCATGCATTTGTATGATCGCGCCTTCATCAACAAAGCGGGGCTGCGCGCGCTCGGCTTCAGCCGCGACACCGCCGATCCGATGGGCGGGCTGATCGCGCGCGACGTCGCCGGCAATCCCACCGGGCTCGTGATCGCCACCACCAGCCTGGTCAGCCTGTTGAGCGTGTTCGCGCGGGTGCCCAAGCTGTCGCCGGAAGATCAGGTCGTCTCCACGCGTCACATGATGCGCGAGCTCAACCGGCTCGGCATCACGAGCCTGATCGATGCGGGCGGCGGCGGGCAGAACTATCCGGAGCACTATCAGGCGATCGCCAAGCTCGCCGCCGACAAGGCGCTGACGCTGCGCGTCGGCTACACGCTGATGGCGCAGCGTCCGGGCCGCGAGATCGAGGATTACCGCGCTTGGCTCGCGCAGGCCAAGCTCCACCAAGCCGCCGATTTCTTCCGGCTCTGCGGGGCGGGCGAGTACACGGTCTGGGCGGCGGGCGACGTCACCAATTTCGCCAAGGACCCGGTCCCGCAGCCGCCGATCATGGAAGAGAAGCTTACCGAGGTCATCAAGTTCGTCGCCGCGAATGGTTGGCCGTTCCGCATGCACGCGTCGTTCGATTTCACCGCCCAGCGTTTCTCGGCGTGCTGGAGAAGGTCCATCGGGAGGCGCCGATCGACGGCCTGCGCTGGGGCTTCGAGCACTGCGAGGGAATGACCGCGCGCACGCTCGATCGCCTCAAGGCGATGGGCGGCAGCCTCGGCCTGCAGAACGCATGTCGCTCGACGGTGAAGCCTATGTCGCCAAATGGGGCAAGGAAACCGCCGAGGACGCGCCGGCGTTCGGGCGCATCCGCGAGCTGGGCATTCCGTTCGCGCTCGGCACCGACGGCAACCGCGGGCGAGCCACAACCCGTGGGTCGGCGTCCAGTGGCTCGTGACCGGGAAGACGCAAGGCGGGCTCAAGCACCAGGCCGATCGCAATCTGCTCAGCCGCGAGGACGCGCTGCGCGCCTATTCGGCCGCGGGCGCCTGGATCAGCGGCGAAGAGGACAGGAAGGGCGCGCTCAGCGTCGGAAAATGGGCCGACCTCGCCGTCCTGTCGGACGATTATCTCGCGATGCCGGAGGACAGGATTTCGCATCTGAGCTCGGTGCTCACCATGGTCGGCGGCCGCATCGTGCATGGCGAAGGCCGCTATGCGAGTCTTGCTCCCGCGGCGCTCGCGGTGATGCCGGACTGGCTGCCGATCGCGAGGTACCCCGGCTATGGCAAGTCGGCGCGGGTCGAGGACGGCGTCAAGCTCGCGGCGGCCATGATCGGCCGTGCGATGCCGGCGGTGGTCGGAGCCGACTCGCGTTCGTGGACGCTCGGCTGCGGCTGCGGCCTGTTGTAGAGCACGAGCCCGCGCGCTGCTTGCCGATGCGGCGCTCCTTCCTTATGTGCAAGAAGTGCAAGCGAGCCGCACGAACAAGGCTCGAGGGAGAACCAAGATGCCGGTTGCGACCGCGCAAGATGTCCCGGAGGCGCGCCACAATTTGCAGGCAGCGAGGCAGGCCTATTACGACAAGATTTCCGCGTTCAACATGACGCCGCTGTGGGAGAAGCTGAAGGATCTTGTCCCGCGCGAACCGGTGACGAAATGCGTCCCCGCGATGTGGCGCTTCGCTGAAGCGAAGGCGCTGATGCTGGAAGCCGCCGATCTCATCACCGCCAAGGAGGCCGAGCGGCGCGTGCTGGTGCTGGAAAATCCCGGCCTGCGCGGCCAGTCGCGCATCACCAATTCGCTGTTCGCCGGCCTGCAACTGATCATGCCGGGCGAGGTCGCGCCCGCCCACCGGCACACCGCCTCGGCGATCCGTTTGGTGCTGGACGGGGAGGGCGCCTACACCGCGGTCGATGGCGAGAAGGCGGTGATGTCGCCGGGCGATTTCGTGCTGACGCCGAATTGGGCGACGCACGATCACGGCAACACGTCGGCGAAGCCGATGATCTGGCTCGACGTGCTCGACCTGCCGACGATCAATTTCTACGAATCGGCGTTCTCGGAGCACTTCGAGCGCGAGACGCAGCCGACCGGCCGGCAGAACGGCGACTCGCTGGAATTCTACGGGTCGGGCGTGCTGCCGGACGGCGCGCCGGTGCACCTCAAGCGCAGCCCGGTGATCAACTACACCTATGCCCGCACGCGGCCGATTCTCGAACGCCTGAAGGCGGCGGGCGACATCGACCGCCGCCACGGCGCGCGCGTGCGCTACGCCAATCCGGTCACCGGCGGCTGGGCGCTTCCCACCATGGGCGCGCATCTCGCGCTGCTGCCGCAGAATTTCAAGGGCGAAGACTATCGCTCGACCGACGGTACGATTTTCGTGTGTGTCGAAGGCGAGGGCGCAACCACGGTCGACGGCGCAGCGCTCGAGTGGCGTCAGAACGACGTGTTCGTCGTGCCGCCATGGAAGCGGTACGCGCACGCGGCGGCGAAGGAATCGGTGGTGTTCTCGATCTCCGATCGCCCGGCGCAGGAGGCGCTCGGCATCTGGCGCGAGGAATGCTAGCGCGCTCGCGCATTCAAGGAGCTCGAACTCGACGGCTGCCAGGGGGCTGGACCAGCCGCACGCGCTTGCGCGGATGATGACAACAGGAATAAGCGAGCATCTCTTCGTTTATGGCACGCTGGTCAGCGGCGCCAATCACCCGATGCACGGCGTCCTCGCGCGGCATGCCGACCTGGTCGGCACGGGTGTTTTCAACGGGCGCCTTTATCAGGTCGCGCATTATCCCGGCGCCGTCCCATCGACTGAGCCGGCCGACAGGGTCTTCGGCGAGCTTTACCGGCTCCGCAACGCCGCCGATGTTCTTACCGCATTGGATGAATATGAAGGGTGCGGATCGGGGCAGTCCATCCAATGGCGTTCGTTCGAACGCTGGAACTCGTCACCCTTGCTGACGGAACAAGGATTCAGGCCTGGCTATATGTTTACAATAGGCCGGTCCACCGCTTGCAACGAATCCAGTCCGGGTCCTTTCTGCAGCATCGTTCGCGATGCGGCGACAGCTTGTCCGAGCGATAGTCGCGACCGTAGCAAGCGGTCGTTGGGCGCGACGCGGCGATCGAACTACGGCGGCGCGACGGAAAATCCGCCCGCGTGATCGAGTTCGATGCGGCCAGCTTTAACGGCGGCCGCCCAGCGAGCCGTCGCGGCAAGGCCGCCGAACGAATAGAGGTGGGGCGTCACCTTGCCGAAACGATGATTTGCGCAGGCTTCGGCGACCGGCCGGACCAGGCGGTCGGGTGTCGCAAGCCCGAACATGTTCCTGACCAGGCCGGCATTGCGTACGAGCGCCTGGGCGGATGTCGTGACGCCGCAAATCCGCGCAAAGCGCAACAGGCTGGTCAGCGTGGTCGGACCGGCGAAGCCGATCCGCACCGGATGGTCGATGCCGAGATCGCGCAGGCGCGCGAGCCAGCGCAGGATGGGCTCCGCCGCGAAGGCGAACTGCGTCACGATGTGCACGCGCAGCCCCGTCTGCTCCGCCGCCTCGAGCTTCGCCGCCAAAGCGCGGTCGAGATCGAGCGTCGAAATCCGCGAATGTCCGTCCGGATAGCCGGCGATCCCGATGTCCTGGATTCCGCAGTCCTGCAGAAGCCCGCTCTCGATCAGCTCGATCGAAGCATGGAACGGGCCGGCGGGCTCCGCCCGATCGCCGGCGATGATCAGGACGCGGCGCACGGCCGCCCGCTCGACCATGCGCGCGAGCTGCGCGCCGAGCGCTTGCACGCTCGCGAAGTCGCGCACGGCGATATGCGGAACGGGTTCGACGCCGTTCGCCCGCACGGCCGCGGCGACCGCGATCTGCTCCTCCACGGGACGGCTGGGAATTGCGCTGACATAGACGCAGGCGTCGCCGAGGTCTTTCAGCGCGACGAGATCGGCCGCGGCGAGCCGCGTCGTCTCGAACGACGCCCTGCCGAGGAACTCGGCAATCTGCCGCGCGGACTCGCCGTGAGCGACCCCGGCGCGGGCGGCTGCGGCGGCGTCGAGATCGCTCATCAAAGCTCCACTCATAGGCGCGCTAATCGCGACGCCGTGAAACGACATAGGATTCGTCGAAGAACCACAGCCCGCCATGCTTGCGCAGCACGTCGCAGGTGGCGTCGAGATAGCGGCCGTCTCCCACCACACAGGCGAGCCGGTCGTCCTCCACCTGCGCGACATAGATCGCCGCGTTCCAGGCCGCGAACAGCGTTGATGTGCCGATCGACTGGCCGACCTCGGAGGGCAGCGTATGCATCTCGTAGCGGAACAGGGAGCGGTTATCGGCATAGGCGTTGAAGTTCAGGTCGCGCCGCGCCGGCCCGAGCTCCTGCTTCACCGCCTTGAGGATCTGATGCCGGTCGTGGATGAACGGGTTGTCGCCGGGCCATATCCGCTGCACGATTTCGAGGCCCGGGTCGTGGCCGTGCGAATGGACCGCGATCAGTCGCCCGCCCGCCCCGAGCGCGCGGGCGAGCGGCGCGATCACCCGCTTGACCTTGAAGTCGAGCGAGGAACGGGCGCGATAGGGCTGCGAGGCGATGACGAGGTCGTAGGCCGCCGTCGTGCCGCCCGGCCGCGGAATGATGGGATCGAGCAGGAACTTGTGGTCCTCGCGATAGATGACGAGGACGACGGGCCGTTCATAGACCGGGTTGCCGGTGGCGGGGCTCACGCGCGCCTTCCAGTTCTCGGCCAGAAACCCTTCGAGCCCAGTAATTTGCTCCTCGAAGCGGTGCGCCGAATGCCGGCGAGCGGCAATTCGCGCCAGACGAGGCTCGAGGCGGCGCTCACCGACTTCACCACCAGCCAGGGCGCATCGGCATAAGCGAGATTGGTCAGTACGAGCACGCTCGCCGGATGCTCGAAAAACCGGTCGGCCACCTTCTGCAGCGTCAGGCGGATGTCTTCGAGGCTGATCTCCTTTCCGACCACATAGAACGGCATGTGCGGAAACCGGTCGTGCATCGCCCGCAGCACCCGCACGAGCACGGTGCCATCGCCGATGCCCGCGTCGAAGACGCGCACCGCGGGTGGGCGCGGATGGATGTTGGCGAGCTCCAGCGCGACGCGGTGGGCGACGACCCACTTCTCGCTGCAGGTGTTCACGAACAGCAGGTATTTCTGCCTGTTGTCGAAGAAGCGGAAATTGCGCTGCGGGTCGGCGTCGGCGCGCGGCTCCGGCGGGGTCAGCGGCGGCGCGCGCCGGGGCGCGGCGTGCGGGCGCGTGAGCACGGCCGACGAGGCCGCGTCAGTCGCGGCGCGGTTGCTCTCCATGAAGGCGCGGATGCGGTCGACGGTCTCGGTGGTGATCCGTCCGCCATTGCGCAGCCGCGCGGCGAGCTTGCCGTCGTTCACGGCGCGCCGGCCAAAGGTGGACTCGGCCAATCCGGTCTGCCGGCAAAAGACCGAGATTTCCTGCAGCAGGTCCTGCGCGGTCATCGCCGTTTCCTCGTCGAGCGCGGTCGCGTTTCTTGATCGCGACTTCGATCGCCCGACCGGTCAATTCCAAGCCGCGACGCCGAGTTCCGTCAACCACAAAATGTCCCAGTCCGGACGTGGGACGTAAGTGGGACGCTTCCCGCGGACGTCGCAGGGGATCGTCACCGCGGCGCGTCCTTGGACAGGGTCTCGCGGCCGATTTCCCCGATGCCCGCCTCGCCGTGGCGGAACCCGCGCGACACCACCTCGCAGGTCCACTGCGCCGGGCCTCCCGCGATGCGGTACAGATTGTAGCCGGCCGGATCGTTATGCTCGTCGGCCTCCGCCGAAGCCGAGGGAAGGCCGATCGCAGGAATTGGGCGGCCGGGACCTTCGAGCCAGACCAGCGCGCGCCGGTGATCGTGCCCGTGCAGCACCAGTTCCGCTCCCGCCTGCGCGAGCGCCTGACGGAACGGCGCGGCGTCGATGAGTCGCTTGTGCGGGCTCGTCCATTCGCTTTTCGGCGGGTGATGGATCAGCACGATCCGGAACAGGCCTTCTTCGGCGAGCCGGCGCAGCAGCGCGACCACGCGCGCGATCTGCTCCTGCCCAAGCCGCCCGACGGCGGACAGCGGCGGGGTCGGGATGGCGCTCGATAATCCGACCAGCGCGACCGATCCGCGCCGGCGCACGAAAGGAAAGCGGGGAACGCGCGCCTGCGGATCGCGTTCCGCCTCGGCATCGCCCTGCATGAAGGCGTTCCAATGCGTGTCCCAATAGGCGAGGGCGGCGCGCACATAGGCGTCATGATTGCCGGGCACGAAGGTGACGTCGGCCGGCGATCCCAGCCGGTCGAGCCAGGCCTGCGCCACCGCGAACTCCTCGGGCAGCGCGATATTGACCAGGTCGCCGGTGACCGCGGTGTGGTCATGCGGCTGCGCGGCGAGATCGGCGGTGAGCGCGTCAAGCGTTTCCAGCCGATGCACGCGCGACCGCCCGCGCCGCCAGTTCACATAACCGAACAGCCGCTTGGAGGCGAGATCGATCAGGCGCGGCCGCGGCAGCGGACCGATATGCGGATCGGTCAAGTGGGCGAGGACGAACATAGGACGGTGATCGAAACGGGTCAGGAACTGCCGATCAGGATGCCGGCGAGGAATACGAGCGCGCCGCCTAGCGCGACCTGGAAAGTGGCCGAAAGGAACGGCGTGTCCATGAACCGGTAGCGGATATAGGAGATCGCCGCGAGTTCGAGCACCACGACGGCGATCGCCACGGCGGTCGCGGTGAAGAAATCCGGAATGAGATAGGGCAGCGTGTGCCCGAGCCCGCCGACCGTCGTCATCAGGCCGCACACCCCGCCGCGCAGCCAGGGCGAGCCGCGGCCGGTCAGCGAGCCGTCGTCGGACAGCGCTTCGGCGAAGCCCATGGAGATGCCGGCCCCGACCGAAGCGGCAAGGCCGACCAGAAAGGTCGCCCAGGTGTCGTGGGTCGCGAAAGCCGCCGCGAACAGCGGCGCGAGCGTCGACACCGAGCCGTCCATCAAGCCGGCGAGTCCGGGCTGCACATATTGCAGCACGAACATCCGCCGCGCGGTCTCGTCCTCCTTGGCGCGGGCGGCGGGCGTGAGGATGCGGCCCTCCAGCGATTCCGCGAGCCGCTCGTGTCCCTCCTCGGCCTCGGCAAGCCGGCCCAGCAGCTCGCGAACGGCTGCGTCGCGCGCCTGCTCCGCCGCCTTGCGGTAGAAGCGGGCATTCTCGTATTCGATGCTTTCCGCGTATTTACGCACCTGATCGAGCCCGAGCGGCCGCATCAGCCAGAGCGGCCGGCGCCGCACGAAGCCCTTCACGTCCTGTCGGCGGATCAGCGGGACATAGTCGCCGAACTTCTTGCGATAGAGGCCGGAGAGCCAGCTATGGTGCTTGATCTCCTCCTCCGCCATGCGGTCGAACACTTCGGCGGATTGCGGATACCGGCCGCGCAGCCCCTCGGCGAAGCCGCGATAGATGCGGCTGTCCTCGTCCTCGCTGGTGATGGCGAGAGCGAGGATTTCCTGCTCGGTGAGACCAGCAAAACGTTTCATGGTGAACCCTGGGTGACTCTGGCATGGTCTATATAACCATCCCGCCGGGCGCGGGAGCGAGGGCCGCGTGGATCAGGGGCATTCGCAGCGATGGATCATGCGCCGGCTTGCGGCGGCGGCAAGTAGACTATGACGCGAACAAACGAAACTGCGGCGCACCCGCTGCGCGAAAGCCTTTCGTATCTGCGGCGCGCTTGCGAGCCGGCGATCCGTCGCGCGCTGCATGCCTATTGGCGCTTCCGCCGCGGCATGACGCTCGGCGTGCGCGCCCTCGTCGTCGATGATCAGGGACGCATCTTCCTCGTCAAGCATAGCTATGTGGACGGGTGGCATCTGCCGGGCGGCGGGGTCGAGGCCGGCGAAACGATGCTTCAGTCGCTCGCGCGCGAGCTCATGGAAGAGGGGAACATCGAGATCACGGGAACGCCGGTGCTGCACGGCGCCTACTTCAATGCGCGGATTTCCCGTCGCGACCATGTCGCGCTCTATGTCGTGCGCGATTTCCACCAGGCGTCGCCGCACAGGCCGAACAGCGAGATCGTCGCGACCGGGTTCTTTACGATCGACGCGCTTCCCGCCGAGACGACGCCCGCCACCCGCGCCCGCATCGCCGAAGTGCTGCACGGCGCCCCCGTGCCGCAGTGGTGGTGAACCTCACTCCGCTGCGCTCGCCACCTCGCCCGGATCATCCGCGGTGGAGCTCTCCGATCCGGGGACCTCGCAGCCGGTCGGGCAACAGCGGCCGGGCTGTTTCGACACGCGCCGTCCGTCGGGGAAAATGCCGCGACCGAGCAAGGTCGCGACCAGCTCGGACTTTTCACGCCGGGCGCGAGCAGCGGCTCGTCCGCCACGCTCTTGACTGTTGTCCCGTTGATGTGGACCTGCGGCCGATAGGCCCGCAGCGACTCCCGGTAGTCGGCCCCGGTCATCAGCATGGGCGTCCTCCTCGGTCCTTCACCTCTCCCCGCAAGTGGGGAGAGGTGGTGGCAAACGCGGCCGACTACTCCCCGGCGCCCGCCGCCTCGCGGGATTCGCGCGGTTGCTCGCCGCCCTCCGCCTTCTGCTTGGCTTCGATGTCCTCGCCCGTCTCCTGGTCGACCACCTTCATCGAGAGCCGCACTTTGCCGCGCTCGTCGAAGCCGAGCAGCTTGACCTTGACCTTGTCGCCTTCCTTGACGACGTCGGTTACCTTCTGCACCCGGCGCGGCGCGAGCTGGCTGATATGCACGAGGCCGTCGCGCGAACCGAAGAAGTTCACGAACGCGCCGAAGTCCATCACCTTCACCACCGTGCCCTCATAGACCTGGCCGACCTCGGGCTCGGAGGCGATCGATTTGATCCAGTTGATGGCGGCGCGGATCGATTCCGCCTTGGCGGAGGCGACCTTCACGGTGCCGTCGTCGGAAATATCGATCTTGGCCCCGGTCTTCTCCACGATCTCGCGGATGATCTTGCCGCCCGAGCCGATCACCTCGCGGATCTTGTCCACGGGAATCGAGAACACCTCGATGCGCGGCGCGTGCTCGCCGAGCTGGGCGCGATGCTGGCTGAGCGCCTTCGACATCTCGCCGAGAATATGCAGGCGGCCGTCCTTGGCCTGGTTGAGCGCGACCCGCATGATCTGCTCGGTGATGCCGGCGATCTTGATGTCCATCTGCAGCGAGGTGACGCCGTTCTCGGTGCCCGCCACCTTGAAATCCATGTCGCCGAGATGATCCTCGTCGCCGAGAATGTCGGACAGCACGGCGAAGCGATCCCCTTCGAGGATCAGGCCCATCGCGATGCCGGCGGTCGGCGAGCGCAGCGGAACGCCGGCGTCCATCAAGGCGAGCGAGGTGCCGCACACCGTCGCCATCGAGGACGAACCGTTCGACTCGGTGATCTCGGACACCGCACGGATCGTGTAGGGGAACTCGTGATGCAGCGGCAGCACCGGGTGGATCGCCCGCCAGGCGAGCTTGCCGTGGCCGATCTCGCGCCGCCCCGGCGAGCCGAGCCGCCCGGTTTCGCCGACTGAGAAAGGCGGGAAATTGTAATGCAGCATGAAGGTCTCTTTGTAGGTGCCTTCGAGCGCATCGATGAACTGCTCGTCCTCCCCGGTGCCGAGGGTGGCGACCACCAGGGCCTGCGTCTCCCCGCGGGTGAACAGGGCGGAGCCGTGCGCGCGCGGCAGCACGCCGACCTCGGCCGTGATCGGGCGCACGGTCTGCAAGTCGCGCGTGTCGATGCGCCGGCCGGTGTCGAGGATGTTCCAGCGCACGATCTTGGCTTCCAGGTCCTTGAACACGCCGAGGACGTGGTGTTCCTGGTAGACAGGCTCGATCCCGGGCGGGAAGAAGTGGGCCTTCACCTTCGCCTTGGCGGCGTCGACCGCCTTGTGGCGCTCCTGCTTCTGCGCGATCGCATAGGCGGCGCGCAGGTCCGCTTCGACGAGACCGAGCATCTCCTTCTCGATCGCGGCATTGTCCGGGACCACGAGATCGCGCGGCTCCTTCGCCGCCTTCTCCGCGAGGCGGATGATGGCCTCGATGACCGGCTGGAGGTGGCGATGGCCGAACATCACGGCGCCGAGCATGACCTCTTCGGGCAGCTCGCGCGCCTCCGATTCGACCATCAACACCGCATCCTGGGTGCCCGCGACCACGAGATCGAGATGGCTCTCCAGCATCTCGTCGATCTGCGGATTGAGGACATACTCATTGTTGATGAAGCCGACCCGCGCCGCGCCGATCGGTCCCATGAACGGCGCGCCCGACAGGGTCAGCGCGGCGGACGCCGCGACCATCGCGACGATGTCGGGATCATTCTCCAGATCGTGCGACAGCACGGTGGCGATCACCTGGGTGTCGCAGCGCCAGCCGTCGGCGAACAACGGGCGGACCGGGCGGTCGATCAGCCGCGAGGTGAGCGTCTCGCGCTCGCTCGGGCGGCCTTCGCGCTTGAAAAAGCCGCCGGGGATGCGCCCGGCCGCGTAGGTCTTTTCCTGATAGTTGCAGGTGAGCGGCAGGAAATCGATGCCGGGCCGCGGATGCTTCTCGGCGACGACGGTCGCGAGCACGGTGGTCTCGCCATAGGTGGCGAGGACGGCGCCGTCGGCCTGACGGGCCATGCGGCCGGTCTCCAGGACGAGCTTGCGCCCCGCCCAGTCGATTTCCACACGATGAGTATCGAACATAATAGTTTCTTTCATGGGTTCTCGGTTGCGCTTCCGAAGCCATGAGCAAGACGGCGGGGTGCTGCTGCGCCGCGGGCGGCCGCAGCGTCACGCAGCGTCCGGCGATCCTGCCATGGCGTTCTTCAGCCTCGGTTCGTCGGGCTTCATTGCAGCCCAGACCTCCTGGCCGCCAATCGATTAGCGGCGAATGCCGAGCCGCTCGATCAGTTTGCGGTAACGCGCCTCATCGGTGCGTTTGAGATAATCGAGCAGCTGGCGGCGTTGCGACACGAGCTTCAACAGGCCGCGTCGCGAATGGTTATCTTTCACGTGAGTCTTGAAATGCTCGGTCAGGTTGGAGATCCGCTCGGAGAGGATCGCGACCTGCACCTCCGGCGATCCAGTGTCGTCGGCTTTTGCACCGTAGGATGTGATGAGTTCTGCCTTACGGCTCGTCGTGATCGACATCGTCAAGCACCTTGTTGGCGGCCGGCTCTTCCATGCAGGCCAGCGAGATTGAACACACGCTTGGGGACGATTTCGCCACGCTCCATTTCGGCAAGGGCGATGAGTTGGCCCGCGACCGTGACATAGATGGCGCCGTGGACGACGGGAGCGTCCCGCCCGCGCATCAGAACGGCGTGGCCCCGCTGGAGCCTTGCCGCATCGGCCCGACTGACGGCCAGCGCCGGGATGTCGTCCAGCGCGGTCGAGACGGGCAAGAGCGCGTCGGCGAGGCTAACCTCGCCGACCGCGGCTCTATCGCATAAAGCCTCAAGTTGGGCCAGCGGAATCATGTCCGCTTCGCTGAACGGCCCGACGGCCGTGCGGCGCAGCGAACACACGTGGCCGAAGCAGCCGAGGGCGCGGCCGAGGTCGCGGGCAAGCGCGCGCACATAGGCGCCCTTGCCGCACTCGGCGGCGAAGTCCGCGTGGTCGGGATCAGGCGTGCCGAGGAGCTCCAGCCGATGGATGTCGATCGGCCGCGCCTTCAATTCGACCGCCTCGCCTTCGCGCGCGATGTCATAGGCCCGCTCGCCCTCGATCTTGATGGCGGAAAAACGCGGCGGAACCTGCTCGATCGTGCCGGTAAATCGGGGAAGAAGCGCCCGGATCGCTTCGGCCGATGGCCGCGTCTCGCTCGTCGCGACGGCGCGCCCTTCGGCGTCGTCCGTGTCGCGCTCCTCGCCCCAGCGCACGGTGAAATGGTAGTGCTTGCGCCCGTCCATCACATACATGACGGTCTTGGTCGCTTCCCCGAGCGCGATCGGAAGGCAGCCCGAGGCGAGCGGATCGAGCGTGCCGGCGTGTCCGGCGCGCTTGGCCGAAAACAGGCGTTTGACCACCGAGACCGCGTGGGTCGAGGTCATGCCGACCGGCTTGTCGAGCACCAGCCAGCCATGCACGTCGCGCTTTGCGCGCTTGGCCTTGTTCTCTTCCGGTTTAGGCCGGGGTGGCCCAGAAGTTACGCCTGCGCGGCGGCCAAACTCTTTTCCCTCGCCCGCTTTCGGGGGAGGGCTGGGGAGGGGACGGGCGAGCTCGCTATGCTCGCCGACCTCCCCCGCTTGCGGGGGAGGTGAGATGAACTTGTCAGGCAACGGGCTGCTCACTCTTCTTCTTTGCTGTCCAGATCGCGCGCCACCTCCGGCGAACGCAAGAGGTCTTCGATACGCTGCGCCTCGTCGAACCGTTCGTCGATGCGAAAGCGAATGTCGGGCGCAAATTTGAGGTTCACGCGATGCGCGATTTCGCCCCGCAGGAAGCGCTTGTTGCGGTCGAGCGCGGCGAGGACCGATTTCTCGTCATGGCCGCCGAGCGGCATCACGTAAATGGTAGCGAGCCGCAGGTCGGGGCTCATGCGCGCCTCGGCGACCGTGATCAGATGCGTCTCGATCACCGGGTCGTGCACCTCGCCGCGCGCGAGAATCTCGGCGAGCGCATGGCGCACCAGTTCGCCGGCGCGCAAGGCGCGCTGCGAGGAGGCGGCTGAATGTTCGCGGGGCTGACGGTGCGCGGCCATGGAAAACCTTCGATTAACCTCTCCCGGGTGGGGAGAGAGCCTGTCCTCGGGCTTGACCGGAGGATCGGCGAGCGTCGGGTGGAACGAGATGCGAGCCGGGTGAAGGGGCATCGTTCTTTCTCTGGTGTCCCCCTCACCCGACCTCGCTGTGCTCGGTCGACCTCTCCCCACCGGGGAGAGGTGGGATCACCCTTAACTCACAGGCTCCGCTGCACCGTCTCGACGCGGTAGCATTCGATCACGTCGCCCTCGCGCATGTCCTGGTAGCTCTCGAACGACATGCCGCATTCGTGCCCGGCGGTGACCTCGCGCACGTCGTCCTTGAGGTGCTTGAGCTGCGAGAGCCTGCCTTCGTGGATGACCACATTGTCGCGGATGAGCCGGACATTGGCGCCCCGCTGCACCACGCCGTCCGTGACCCGGCAGCCGGCCACCTTGCCGACCTTGGAGACCGTGAAGACCTGCAGGATATGCGCGTTGCCGAGCGTCGTCTCGCGCATGGTCGGCGCGAGCAGGCCGGACATGGCCTTTTTCACGTCGTCCACCAGGTCGTAGATCACGTTATAGTAACGGATCTCGACGCCGAGGCGCTCCGCCGCCTCGCGCGCCTCCTTGTGGGCGCGCACATTGAAGCCGATGATCGCGGCGCCCGAGGCTTCGGCAAGCGTCACGTCCGATTCGGTGATGCCGCCGACGCCCGACAGAATCACCCGCGCGGCCACCTCCTCGGTCCCGAGCTTGTCGAGCGCGCCGACGATCGCTTCGACCGAGCCCTGCACGTCGCCCTTGACGACGAGCTGGAAATCCTTGCGCCCGGACGCCTTGAGCTGCGTCATCATCTGCTCGAGCGAGCCCCGCGCGCCGGTCGCGCGCGCGGCCTGCCTGTCGCGCTTCTGCCGCGCCCGATAGGCCGTCACTTCGCGCGCGCGGCCCTCATTGTCGACCACGGCGAGCCGGTCGCCCGCCTCGGGCGTGCCGTTGAAGCCGAGCACTTCGACCGGCGTCGAGGGGCCGGCCTGTTCGACCGGAGCGCCGGTGTCGGAGATGAGCGCGCGCACGCGGCCCCATTCCGCTCCCGCGACGACGATATCGCCGACCCTCAGCGTGCCGCGCTGGACGAGCACGGTCGCGACCGGACCCCGGCCGCGGTCGAGCTTCGCCTCGATCACGGTGCCTTCGGCCGGCCGGTCCGGATTGGCCCTCAGGTCGAGAATTTCGGCCTGCAGGCTGATCGTTTCCAGCAGCCGGTCGAGATTGGTCTTCTGCTTGGCGGAGACCTCGACGTCGAGCACGTCGCCGCCGAGCGATTCGACCTGCACCTCGTGCTGGAGCAGCTCGGTGCGCACCCGTTCCGGCTTGGCGTCCGGCTTGTCGATCTTGTTGATCGCGACGATGAGCGGCACCTTCGCCGCCTTGGCGTGCTGAACGGCCTCCACCGTCTGCGGCATGACGCCGTCGTCGGCGGCGACCACCAGCACGACCACGTCGGTCACTTTGGCGCCGCGCGCTCGCATCGCCGTGAAGGCGGCGTGGCCCGGCGTGTCGATGAAGGTGATCTTGCTCCCGGACGGAGTGGTGACCTGATAGGCGCCGATATGCTGGGTGATGCCGCCCGCTTCGCCGCCCGCGACATTGGTCGCGCGGATGGCGTCGAGCAGGGAGGTCTTGCCGTGGTCGACATGGCCCATGATGGTGACGACCGGCGGACGCGCGCGCAGTTCCTCCGGATCGTCCGCCTTGTCGAACAGCCCTTCCTCGACGTCCGACTCCGCGACGCGGCGCACGCTGTGGCCCAGTTCTTCGGCGACGAGCTGGGCCGTGTCGGCGTCGATCGTGTCGGTGATCTTCGCCATCTGGCCCTGCTTCATCAGGAGCTTGATGACGTCGACCGCGCGCTCCGCCATGCGGTTGGCGAGCTCCTGGATCGTGATCGCCTCGGGGATTGTGACCTCGCGCACGAGCTTCTCCTTCGGCTCGTTCGCGGCATGTCCCTTGAGGCGCTGAACACGCCGGCGAAACGAAGCCACTGAACGCTCGCGCACCTCGCCGGCGTCGAGCGCGGTCACCACAGTGAGGCGGCCCCGGCTTTTTTGCGTGGTGGTGCGGGTGGGCTTCGGCGGGGGCGCCGGACGCGCCGGGCCGGCGCCGCGACGCACCGTACGCGGCGCCTCTTCCTCGTCCGGCTCGAGCACCGCGGTGCGGGTGTTGATGGCGGGCGTGGCCGTGGCGGCCGCGGTTACGGTCGCGGCTTTCGCCTTCGCGGCCTCGTCGTCGCCGAAACGCTTCTTGGCCTCCTGCTCGGCCTTGCGCTTGGTTTCCTCGTCGTGGCGGCGGCGATCTTCCTCTTCGCGCTTGCGCGCTTCCGCCGCCTCGCGCTCGATCCGCTCGGCCGATTCGCGGCCGGTGCGGCGGCGCGCCTCTTCCTCGGCGATCTTACGCTCTTCCGCCTCGCGCACCTTGGCGTCGGCGAGCGCGTGCGCCCGGGCGCTGCGCTCTTCCTCGGTCAGCGTGCGCAGGACGACGCCGGACGGCCTCGAACCGGATGTCTGCGGCAAAGCCGGAGCAGGACCCGCCGTGACGCGCCCGCGCGGGCGCGGGGCAGCCGTTCCGGCCGTCTGCGGCGCCGGCGGGCTCGGTTCGATCGCCTTTGCCTCGCCCGGTCCGACCGCTCGACGTTTCACCTTCTCGACCACCACCGCCTTGGTGCGGCCGTGACTGAAGCTCTGGCGCACCATGCCCTGCTCGACGCCCGTTCGCTTGAGCGTCAAGGTCTTGGGTTGGGCGACCGTCAGGGTCTTTTCGCCTGTGTTCTTCGTATCTGTCATTACGATCCTAGTGCGGGGTCTGTGGTCCTCGCCGCCTCGTCGCCCCTTTCGCCGACACTGTCGTTGCGGAACCGGTCAAGGATGTGCCAGCGCGCCAGGACCGCCTCGCTTGCGTGCCCGGACAAGAGCGCAGCATGTATCACATTTGGGCGTGCCAGTGCCAAATCCAATTCCGCCGAGGCAAATGTTCCGATGGTGGTAACGGGGGCCGCCCTCGCCTCGTGTTTAGCCGCCGCGGCGATCTTGCGAACGCCGTCGCCGCCCGCCTCGCGCGCATGAATCAGCGCGATCACCGCGCCGGACGCCAAGGCGTTCGCGACCTTTGCATGGCCCGCGGCGACCTGGCCGGCTTTGTGGGCGATCGCGAGTGCGTCAAGCACGGAGCTCTCCAGCAG
>DASUPI010000095.1:0-5372 GCA_036281135.1 Rhodoplanes sp.
GCGCGATCGAAACCAGCCCGGCCAGATCGTCTTCTCCGATCGACAACGCGATCACGCGCCGCCATGCCGTCATGACCTTCGACTCCGTTCCGCGAATCAAAAGTCAGCGTACAAGCCATCACTCAGCGTACAAGCCATCACAATGCAGATGAATCCCCACCATATGACCGCTTCCACGGATTCGATGAACTAGAGGGAAGGAACGACCAATGGCGCAACAGAGCCGGATCACGATTCCGCAACGCGTGGGCGACCCGGAAGAGCTCGACTACAGCGTGCCGGCGCCGATCGATTTCGGCGAGCTCGCGCGCGACCGCATCCCGGTGCGCTCGCTGCGCGAGTCGGACTTGAAGGCGCTCATCGCCATCGACCGCCGCATCACCGGGCGCGACCGGTCCGGCTATTTCGAGCGTAAGCTCAGCGAGGCGCTGCACGAATCCGACGTTCGCGTGTCGCTGGTCGCGGAAGCCGACGGCCGCCCGGTCGGGTTCATCATGGCGCGCGTCGATCTCGGCGAGTTCGGCCGCATCGAGGCGGCGGCCGTCATGGACACGATCGGCGTCGATCCGGACTATGCCGGGCACGGCGTAGGCCGCGCACTGCTGTCGCAGCTGCTCGCCAACCTCGCGACCTTGCGGGTCGACAATATCCTGACCGAGGTCGACTGGGCCGATCGCGAACTGATGGCCTATCTCGACCGCTGCGGCTTCCGGCCGTCGGGCCGACTGTCGTTCGACTGCCTGCTCTCCTGAGCCGTTGCCGGGTGGGCGTCGGCCCGACCGGCGCGCCTTCGTCCCGCACTTTGTGAGGTCCGCTTCAGCCGACCATCACCGGCGAGATCTATAGCGCCCGCGCGGTCGTCGGATCATCCGGCGCCCGTCGCGGCATCGTAACGGTGTTCAGCGGGGCGAAACGGCGCCGTCGCGGCGCAGCGCGCCGTTCAGGCGTGCAACTTCTCGTATTTGCTCACCAATTCGTCTTTGGTTTCGACGTAGTCGGGATTCTGGACGATGCATTCCGCCGGGCAGACGAGCTTGCATTGCGGTTCGTCTTCCGCGCCGACGCATTCGGTGCACTTTTCCGGGTCGATCACATAGATCGGGTTCCCCGCCGTGATCGCCTGGTTCGGACACACCGGCTCGCATGCATCGCAAGCGGTGCAGTCCTCATTGATCAAAAGGGCCATTTTTTTAGTCTCCTTTCCGCACCGTCCGGCCTGCGGTCCCGGCCGGCCGGACAATGCAAAGCCCACGCTGTATTCTTGTTTAGTATTATTCCATTTGCGCGAGCAGCGCCATAAGTGGTCGCCCTACGCCGCCTTGGGCAGGACTCCCTTGGCGGCGAGTTTGTCGAAGCGATAGGCGCCCCACAGGGCCGCGCCGATCGCTCCCGCGAAGATCGAATCGGGATGGCTGCGGACGGTGCAGGACATGGCCTTGTTGCTGGCGATATCCTCGGCGAGCGCGGCGATCAGGCCGGTATCGAGCGCAAGCCCGCCGGTGACCATCACGGTGCCGCCGGTCGCGCCGATCGATTTCAGGAGCTTCGACAGCCGGCCCGCCATCGAGAGATGAATGCCTTTGAGGATGTTCGGCCCGGAAATACCGCGCGACACCATGTTGATCACGTCGGTCTCGGCGAGCACCGCGCAGATCGAAGACACCACCTCGGGATTGTCGGCCTGGCGGGAGAGCGAGCCGATCTCGTCCTGGCCGATGCCGAGATAGCGCGCGATGTTCTCCAGGAACTGGCCGGAGCCGGAGGCGCACTGGCTGGTCATCTTGTAGCTCAGCACCTTGCCGCGGTCGTCGATCGAGATCGCGCGGCCGTGCAGCGCTCCCACGTCGAGCGCCGAACGGGCGGAGGGATCGAGATAGATCGCGCCGCGGGCATGGGTCGTCATCGAGTAGAAATGCCCAGTGTGGAACGGTACGCCCTCGGCTTCCCCCGTGGTGGCGACGTAATTCACGTCGCTCTCGCCGAACTTGGCGTCGGCGAGGACCTGGTCGAAGGCGATGCGCGCAAGCTGCATCGGGTCGCGCTGCCTGATCCGCATCACCGCGCGCGACAGCCACTCCGTCTTGTCTCCCTCGACCCGAAACAGCGCCGCCTTGACGGCCCCCGTGCCGACATCGATTCCCGCCGCGATCGTCATGCTGCTGTCTCCATCCTGGCCCCGCCCTCATAGGCGCGGCGGGCGAACTCGGAGGCGCCGAGCGCGCCGGTGTAGATCGATTCCGGGTTGATGTTGATGGTGACCTCGCCGTAGTTCTCCTTGATCAGCTTGCGCAGTTCGCGCACCGCCGCCTCGTTCTTGGCGACGCCGCCGGTGAAGGTGAACTCGTCGGTGACCCCGCCCGAACGCGAGATGATCGAGATCGCGCGCAGGATGATGGCGCGGTGCAACCCCGCCAGGATGTCCTCGCGCTTTTCGCCGAGCGAGAGCCGGTCGCGCAATTCCGCGCCGGCGAACACGGTGCAGGTCGAGTTGATGCGCGCCGGCCGGTCGGATTTCATCGCGAGCGGGCCCAGTTCGTGCAGCCCCATATTCATCTCGTCGGCGATGTAACCGAGATAGCGCCCGCAGCCCGCGGCGCAGCGATCGTTCATCTGGAAGTTCGCGACGATGCCGTTTTCGTCGACCTGGATGCCCTTGGTGTCCTGGCCGCCGATGTCGAGCACCGTGCGCGTATTCGGATACATCATGTGCGCGCCGAGCCCGTGGCACAGGATCTCCGAACGGATGTGATCCTTGGAGAAGGGCAGGGTGACGCGCCCGTAGCCGGTGCCGACCAAGTAGGTTTCCTCGAGGTCGATCGCGAGCGTGTCGACGATCGTCTGCGGCACGTCGGTCGAGCCGGTCCTGACCACGCTGTCGACGGCCAGCACGCGGGCGAGCGCGCGGCGGAATTTTTCGCTGAGCTCGCCCGCGGGCGGGCGGTTCTCCACTTCGATGATCGACTTGTCATAGACGTTGAGCAAAAGATCGTAGGGAAGGCCGGCGTCGCGCGCGACGTCCTCCGCCTGGTTGTGATAGCGGGAACCCGCGATGTCGCGGAAGAAGTCCGATTTGCGCTTCGCGCCCGGCGCGTACAGCTCGGGCGCCTCCACGCGCAGCCGCTTGAAGACCTCGCCGAGCGCCTCCTGCACGCCGCTCTCGACGCCGGCGAAGCGCTCGCCCTTCACCTGTCCGCGGCAGGTCGCTTCGAGGTCGTCGAGCTGTTCCAGGAATTGCTCCAGCCGGAACGCCCTTTCGAGCGCGCCGAGGAATGTATCGAGTTCGCCGCTCCGGCCGCCTCCCGCGTTCAAGGCGCGGCGGAACAGCGTGAATCGCCCGTCGATGCGCGCCTCCTCGCTCGCGACGCGCGCCGCGGTTGCATAGTTCGAACGCGAATTGGTGATGCCGCGCCCGATCACATGGCTGTCCTCGTCGAGGAGAACCGCCTTGGTGGTGGTCGAGCCGAGATCGATGCCGACGAAGGTCTTCATGTCGTCTCCTTAAGCGGCGGCGCGCGCGCCGGCGCGTTTCTGCTCGACCATCTGGAAGTAGCTTTCCAGCCGGTTCTTGATGTTGGCGGCGGAGAAGTAGCGCGGATCGACGAGATCGGATTCAATGAAAGCGGCCGGCTTGCCGGTGCGCTTCTCCACCTCGCGCATGATCAGGAGCTGCCCCGCCGAGAAGCTGTTGCAGCTCTTGATTGAATTGATGAGCAGCCCGTCCGCTTCGTACTCGTTGACGTAATTCGTCAGCATCTCGATGCGCATCGGCAGGCTGCGATTGGTGTAGACGCCGAGGCAGTATTCCGCGAGCGTTTCGAGCGGCTTGTCGGGATCGTGGCGGAAGCCGAAATCGTAGACGCCGCCGACCTTGGTGTAGCTCGACGCCACCACCACCGCGCCCTCGTCGTAGAACATCTTCCAGAACTGGCGGAAATTCGTGTAGTTCGGGGGGCCTTCGACCACGAGCCGATATTTTTCCGCGCCCATGTCGCCGTCCGGCGTCACCGGGCCCTGGCCGCTCGCGAGCCGCTCCTCCACCTCCTCCCGCAGGAACTGGTAGTAGTCGATCGCATCCTGCGTGCCGCGGAAGGCGCCGAAGATCGGGCCAATATAGTAGATGCCCCCGAAATAGGCGTCGATTGGCGACGGCTTGCTCTTCGCCGTCTGCAGGACGCGCACGAGATTGTCCTCGGCCTTCGAGGATCTCTTCAGATATTCGCGCAGACGGTCGATGTCGAACTTCACGCCGGAGATGCGCTCAAGCTTGGGGATCACCTCTTCCTTGAGCTGCTTGACCATGTATTCGGTCATGTTCGGCGTGATCTTGCCGTCGCCCATATAGGGCGTGTGCAGCATGATGGTCTCGCACTTGTACTGCTCGCGCAGCAGCTCGAACCACTTCATGAAGGTGAAGCAGCCGGTGTAGGACAAGAGCAGCACGTCGGGATCGGGATATTTCTTGCCGTTGGGCGAGATATTGCCCTTCGCCATCATGCCGATGTCGGATTTGACATAGGTGCACACGTCCTCGGAATGGCCGATCTTCTCGGCTTCGAGCACGTAACCGCCGGAGAGGCGGCGCAGCCCGCTCTGAATGGCGTTGACCTCGGGCAGATTGTTGACGAGGTCGAAGCACATGATCAGCTCGTTGAGATTGCCGGGCACGAAGGTGCAGCACACCTTCTCCCCGGTCTCCGGCACGGCGGTGAGCCGGTCGTAATGCGCGGCCATCATCTGTTTCTGCTTCGCCATCGAGGCGTCTTTCTCGATGTCCTTGACGGCCGCCTTCGGCGTGACGATCTTGGTCGCTGTCATTGTCCGCTCCATAGCTTGATCGAGTCGGCGAAAGTGCCGGCCTGCTCGCGGATCGGCTGCATCTGGCCGGAATTCTCGGCATATTTGAACGCGATGTAGGGAATGCCGGCCTCGGCCAGCACATGCTGCAGCATGGGACGATCGAGGAGGGCAGGATCGCAGAAGCTCGGGCAGGCGAAAATCACGCCTTCGGCGTTCGTCCGCTTCACGGCGCGCACGAGATGCTGGCCCTTCTCCTTGAGGTCGGGCTCGTATTTCGCCGCGGTCGATTCGGAGTGATGCAGGAAGGCGAGCGCGAGATTGCGCATCGGGTCTCCGTCGGTCGGCGCATCGCTGGTGAGCCAGCGCGTGACCAGCAGCAGGTCGTCGTCGACCACATAGCAGCCGGCGAGTTCGAGCGACTTGATCAGGTTGAGCGGCGGCTGCTCGCAGAACACGCCGGTGAGCACGATGCGGCAGTTGTCGCGGCGCTGCCGCTCTTCGATGCGGGCGGCGGCGAGGTAGTTGCGCAGCATGTCGGTGTGCTGTTCGACCGAGAGCACGAGGCCCGCGCGCAT
>DASUPI010000096.1:0-4959 GCA_036281135.1 Rhodoplanes sp.
GCCGCCCAGCATGTGATACATCGGCAGGCAGTCGAACATCCGATCGCTCGGCCGCGCGTCGAGAATGCCGGCAAACCCGAGAACCGCCAGCATCAGCCGGTGGTGATCGACAACGGCGGCTTTGGGCAGGCCGGTCGTGCCCGCGGTGTGAATGTAGAGCGCGGGATCGGAAAGCGTGACGCGGCGAATCTCGTTTCCGTCGAGCGGCGCGCCGCTGAGTTTATCGATATCGTGGTCGATGCAAGGAAGCCGGCTCGCGCCCTCTCCCTTCATCCACAGGCACGGCTTCGTTTCGAGAAACGGTTCGGCGCCGTCGAACTGGGGAGAAAGCTCCGCCGCCACGATGACGTGCTTTGGCGCGACGCTATCGATGCAGGCGGCAAGGCTCTGCCCGACGAGATTCGTATTGAGGAGCGCGGCCACGCCGCCCACGCGGGTGACGCCGAGCCAGATCGCCAGATATTCCGGCCGGTTCGGCATCAAGAGACAGACGGTGTCGCCCTTGTCGAGACCCTGCGCCAAGGCCCAGCGCGCGTAGCGGTTCATGCGGTCGGCGAGCCCGCGATAGGTGAAGGTTTCGCGCTCGGACAAGAGCGCCGGCCGTTCGCCGTGGCGGCGGGCAAGCTTGTCGATCAGCGTGGGGAACACCCGTGCGGGCGCCCCGGCGATCGGCTGCACCGCTCGCAGTGCGCGAAAATAGCCGCGCAGACTGACGATGTCGGCCCTGGCCCTGTCGAGGAAGCGCATTCTGCCGGCCGCCTGTCCGGATATACATCCGCTATCGATGGTCGGCGCCGCCGAACGGCGCCAGCGGATTGTCGACGAGCGCGACGCGATCCGGCCGGTCGGGTGCGGCCGCCGACAGGAACGCTTGAAACAGCTCCTTGATCTTGGGCGCTGCGGCGGTGCGGACGATGAACACGAGACGCGTGCGCCGATCCTCATCGGGCCAGCGCGGAAGTCGCGCGGGCGGATGCAGAAGATGCTGAACGCCGTGGATCACCAGCGGGGTATCCGGCTCTTCGCTGATCTTGACCACGCCCTTGAGGCGCAAAAGGTCGGGACCGTGCACCGAGCGCAGCAGCTCCAGGAACATGTCGAAGGCCGAGGCAGGAAGCGCCGCTTCGGTTGCGAGGCTGAAGGCGCGAATATCGTCGTCATGCCGATTCACGTCGTGAACATGGGCGTGACGATGCCGGTGATCGTCTCCCGCATAGGCCTCCGCGGCGAGCCAACGCCTCACGTCCGGAGTCTTGGTCGCGGGATCGTAGAGGCCACAATCGAGCAGGCGGGCGGGGATTGCCTCGCCGCTCGCGGCATCGAGACGCGGCGCGGCCGGATTGAGGGCGGAAAGCCGCGCTGTGAGCGCATCGAGCGCGGCCCGCTGGTCGGCGGTCTCGATCAGATCGGTCTTCGTGAGCACCAGCCGATCGGCGACGGCCGCCTGCTTTATCGATTCGGGATGCGCGTCGAGCGTCGCCATCGCGTTGACCGCATCGATGACGGTGACGACGCCGTCGAGGCGAAAGCGCAGGAGCAAATAGGGATGCACCATGGTGGTGTGCAGGACCGGCGCCGGATCGGCGAGCCCCGTCGTCTCCACGATGACGCGGCGAAAGGCGGCGCGGCCATTGTCGAGCTCGCGCAACAGCTTTTCGAGGGCGGTGACGAGGTCCCCGCGCATGGTGCAGCAGAGGCACCCGGTCGTCAGCATGACGAGGCCCTCGTCGCGCACCTGTTCGACCAGCAGATGGTCGAGCCCGATCTCGCCGAACTCGTTGATGAGGACGGCGGTGTCTGACAGCGCCGGATCGCTTACGAGCCGGTTGAGCAGCGTCGTCTTCCCCGCTCCCAGAAACCCGGTGAGCACGGTCAGGGGAATCGGCGCGACCGGCCCGAGGGACGGCGCGCCGCCGGGGGCCGTCATTGCGCCAGCGGCTTTGCGGCCGTCACCGCGGGCTTTGCGGCGCTGACCGCACGCTTCGGTTTGCTTGAGACCGGCCGCGGCCGCGGGGTCGGCACGCTTATTCCCGATCCGGCTCGTCCGGGCAAAGCGAGCAGTCCGACCGCCGGGGCGGGCTTGCCGCGGGCGGCGGCGGGCGCCTTGGTGTCGATCGGCGTCGCCGGGGCGGCGGCGAGCGCCGGGTCGCGCGGACGGCGCGGCGGGCCGACATAGACCTCGATGGGCGGGTTCAATGCGACCGTCTCGGCGACCAGACTCGACGGTTTCGGCCCCGTCGCTTTCGTGTTGGATAAGATTGAAGCGAGGCTGCCGGGCTCGTCGCTGCCCGACCCCGCCGAGACGGCCTCATCCTCCTCGTCCGCCGCCTCCGCGGCCGGACGGCGGCGATGCTTGCCGCACATCGCCTCGCGCAGATTGGGCGGGGCCGCGTTGATCGGCTGGAGGCCATCGACCGTGCCGAGCGACGGCATGAGCCAGGTCAGGCCCGCGCTGTTGAAGGCGTTCTCGAACATATAGGCCGCCTTGGCCGCTCGCACCGCCGAGGAGGGCGCGCCCAGAACGACCGCAATGAGCCGCCGGTTCTGGCGCGTCGCGCTCGCCACGACATTGAACCCCGAAGCGCAAATGAAGCCGGTCTTCATTCCGTCCGCCCCCGGATAGCGGACGATCAGCGAATTCGTGTTGCGCATGACGCGCTTGCCCATCCGGATGGCGTGAATATTCCAATACCCGTCATATTCGGGGAACTCGGCGAGTATCGCGCGGGCGAGAATCGCCATGTCGCGCGCCGAGGTGATCTGATCGTCCGCCGGCAGTCCGTTCGGGTTAACCCAACTCGACTGGGTCATGCCGAGGCGCGCCGAGGCGCGGTTCATCTCGTCGGCGAATCGCTCGACCGAGCCGGAAACGCCTTCGGCGAGCACGACCGCCATGTCGTTCGCCGATTTGACCATCAACATCTTGAGGGCGTTGTCGACGGTGACGAGCGTCCCCGTCCGGAATCCCATTTTGGTCGGCTGCTGGGCTACCGCGTTGGGCGACACGGTGAACACCGTATCGAGGGTGATTCGCCCCTCTTTGATCGCCTTCAGCGTCACATAGGCGGTCATCAGCTTGGTGACCGAGGCCGGATACCAGGGATAGGTTGAATTCTCGGCCTTGAGCACCTTGCCGGTGTCGGCCTCGATCAGGAGCAACGCTTCGCCCGCGGCCCGCGCAGGCGCAACGCCGAGCCCGGAGGTCAGCGCGAATCCCAGGGCAAAGACTGTGGCGGCGAGCGGAGAGGAAGAGTGCATGGGTCCGGTTCCGTTGGTCATCACCGCACCCCTTTCGTTCTAGGGGCCGTCGGCCTCTATTTAACCCGAGCAGGGGTATGAAGGCAAAGCCTCCCCGTCCGGGCCAGAATCGATCGGGGCATGCTGCGGGAGCAATTTGGCAGTGTTGCGACCGCCACTGCCGCCCTTGGCGGACCCTGCGGGCACAGGCCGCGCCCCTTAAGACCTTCCGCATGACCTAGATCAAAATGTCCTGCGCAATTTTTGGCACGGTTGCGGCTTGGTACCTATACGGGCGCGTGCGGGAAGCCCGCGGGGCTGGCTGGCGGCGCTGAAGGGCGGACTCGGTATGATCAACATTCCCACCGAGCTTTTGCGTACATTGCTTGCAGTCGTGGACATGCGCAGCTTCACCAAGGCCGCTCGTGCGCTCGGCGTGACCCAGCCTGCGGTGAGCGCCCAGATCAAGCGGCTGCAGTGCCTGCTCGGCTTCGACCTTTTCGACAAGAGCGCGCCGGGAGTAAGCGTGACCGAAAAAGGCAAACGGATCGTGTGCGAAGCGCGCCGTCTGCTCGCGATCAACGACCAGATCGTTTCGCTCGCCCACGCTCCGCAGGGTGTCCGTATGCTGCGCTTCGGACTGCCGGGCGACTTCATCGGCATGCCGCTGTGGCAGCGGCTGGTCGCCTTCCGGAGCCGGTGGCCGGACATGCGGCTGAACATGAAGACGGGTGGCGGCGCCGCGCTGATCGAGGAGCTCCGTCAGGGCGATCTCGATATCGTGGTCGCCATGTCGAGCGCGCGGCCGGACCAGGCGGTCGCTCACCACTGGCGCGACGATATGGTGTGGATCCGCGGCGTGTCCGCCGCGCTCGATCCGACCCAGCCGCTCCGCCTGCTCACGCGCGGCGAGCATTGCATCTTCCACCGGCACATGGTCGCTGCGCTCGAAGCGGCCGCGCGCGACTATGAGATCGTGCTCACGTCGACGCAGGTCGACGATCTTACTCAGGCGGTGGCCGCGGGGCTCGGCGTGACGGCGCTGCTGCGCACGCTCGCGCTCTCCACCGGCGCGCTTGTGTGCGAGGACGACGCCATGCCCAAGCTCGCCGAGATCGTATGCAGCGTCTGGGTGCGTGACGATGCGGAGCCCGGCGCGTGCGACGATCTGGCCGCGCTCCTCGCCGAGGCGCTCAGGCCTGCTCCCCAGATTCCGCTCGCGAACCGCACCGAGAAGGTCGGGAGCGTGCAAACCGCGGCGCGGCGCGCCCCCGCGGCGTAATCGGGAAGGCGGCGCGGATCCGCGGCTCCGGGGGCGGAGCCGAGCGACAATCGCTACTGCGGCGCGCAGACGAGCACCAGCTTGCCGGAAGGGCCGCGCTTCGGCGGCGTATAGATGATCGCGCGGTCGGATTCGACGGTGAACGTGCCGGCCGGGTTCAGGGCAAAGGCATTCATCAGCCGCTCGCTCTGCTCGCAGCTCGCCGAACAGGCAGCCTGTTGGCAGGTGAATTCAGCGAAGCGAACGCCGCCGCCACCCCGGCCGGCCGGCCCCGCCGGTCCCGGGGGTCCGGGCGGTCCCGCCGGCCCCGGCGGCCCGGCATCGCCCTTTTCGCCCTTCGTTACGGCCTGCTCCTGGCCGCACCCGCCCACCAGGAGCGACAACGTCATCAGCGACAAGAAAAGCGTGCGCATCGATCGCAACTCCAGCGCTCCTTCACC
>DASUPI010000097.1:0-4929 GCA_036281135.1 Rhodoplanes sp.
GAGAAAGCGCACCGTCTCGCCATTCTCGTCCTCGCCGATGATCTCCGCGCGATCTCAAGACCGGCATTCTCGACGAGCGTGCGATTGGTTGCAGCGTCAAAATGACTAAAGAACATAGTCGTGCCGAGCCATGGCCCGGTCCAGGCGATGCTGTCGTTGGTGCCCATCGTCGCCAGCAAGAGTCCACTTGGCTTAAGCCAGGTCCGGATGCGCTTCAACAAGCCGCGTGCTCGTCACGCGGAACGTGGGTGATGGAATAGAAGGCGGTGACCGCATCAAACGACATCGGCTCGAACGCGACCGTTGTCATATCGGGGACCATGAATGTCGCGCGCGGCGCGGTGTCCCGTGTGAGCGCGATCTGGCGTGGCGAGCCGTCGATGCCAACAACGGCGAACCCGTGGTCGGTTCGGCGCGCAACCGGCACGCCTGCCCCCCACCCAAGATCCAGCACGCGTGCGCCTGGCGGCAGCAATGGAATGATGCTGTCGAGCCTACTCAGCCGAAGCGATGACGCTGATGTCCAGCGATGATAGGGTTCGGCGATGCATAGTCGGAGGCGACGATCGCCTTTGCATCTGAAATCATATCATGTTCGATGATCATCGAGCGCACCGCGGCTCAACGAGCCGCTTCAATCAAAACTCCAACGTCCCGACAACGACCGGCTTATGCCTTCGGTATAGCGCCTGTCACAGGTGGCGGCTACTTACGATAGCGCGTTCGAGGAGCGCTTGCCCTCAACGCATTATGTCGGCAGGAAAGGAAGATTCTCGCAATGGCGTCTGTGACGGATTTGAGATGCTATTATGCCCACTTGGTCACCGGAAAAGCTGGCGCGACGGAGCCACGCTTGATCACCGCGTTCGCGACAGTCGAGCGGGAGCGCTTCGTCGGTGCCGGACCATGGAAAGTCATGGCGCATGCGGCCGGCTATGTCGACACGCCGTCGGACGACCTTGCATTCCTCTATCAGGACGTCGTCGTCGCCCTGCTGGCTGATCGGCGGATCAACAATGGGGAGCCGCACTTGCATGCCCGTTGCCTTGCAGCGCTGGATGCTCGCCCGGGAGAGGCGGCGATCCACGTCGGTTGTGGAACCGGCTACTATTATACACGGCAATCCTCGGGGAATCGGTGACGTCGACGGGAACGGTTGTGGCCTATGAGTTGGATCAGGACTTGGCCCGTCAGGCGGCGACGAATCTGGAGAGCTGGCAGCACATTGCTGTGCGAGGCCGTTCGGGGACGGATAATGCTTCCCCCCTGTGACATCATCTACGTGAGCGCGGGGGCGACACGGCCTCCCGACGCATGGCTGGATGCGCTGCACGTTGGGGGGCGGCTGTTGTTTCCGCTGACCCCCAGCCGCGGGTTGGGCGGGATGCTCCTGATCACGCGGACGGCCGAAGCGAGCTTTGATGCCCGCTTTGTGCAGCCTGCGGTTTTCATCGCATGCGAGGGCGCCCGTGATGGCGACGAAGCAGAGCGTCTGACTGACGCGTTCGTCCGCGGTAACCTGTATGAGGTGAAATCGCTGCATCGGCGCACCACCCCCGACAGCTCGAGTTGGTTCGCCGGGCAAGGATGGTGGTTGTCGACGCGTGCGAATGATGAATCCTGACCCTGACCGGATGAACTATTTGCTGTGGTGTTCACCGCCACGCGCACGGCCGCCGCGCCGATCCCGCAACGCCTGCGTTCACCACAATTGACGGCGTGCAGAGCTTCGATGTTGCCGGATCGGCCGCTATCTGAAATCCCGTGTCTTCACCTTGATCTGATCGATATGGCCGTACGGGTCACAGATATCGCGCGGCTTCGGACCTTTCGGCAGGCTGCGGGGATCAAGGTCGGGGCTGCCGTGGTGGAATTCATCGCCACGGCCGTGCGGCAGCGGAAAGGCGATGTCGCGTTCCCCTACGCTGGCGAGCTCCGGCGATAGGTCGGTGAGATGCCGCGCCACGAGATGCACCACCTCGCCCTCGCGCTGAATGCGGCCGCGCACTCCCATCATGCCGGCGGCGAGGATCACGCGGCGCTGCGCCTCGAACACCTGCGGCCAGATGACGAGATTGGCGATGCCGGTTTCGTCCTCAATGGTGATGAACATCACCCCCTTGGCGGATCCCGGCATTTGTCGCACCAGCACTAGACCGGCGGTCTCAAGCCAGCGGCCGTCGCGCGCCGCCATGGCCTCCGCGCAGGTAACGATGCGCCGGCGGCGCAGATCCTCGCGCAGGAACGACAGCGGATGCCCGCGCAGCGTCAGGCCGACATGGCCGTAATCCTCGACGACTTCGCCGCCGGCCGTCATCGGCCGCAGCACGACGGCAGGTTCGATCATCTCCGGCACCGTCGCCATCTCCCGCGCGGCAGCCGCCGCGAACAGCGGTAACGGCTCATCGCGCAGTGCCTTGATCGCCCACAGCGCCTCGCGCCGGGCAAGCTGCAGCGACGGCCGAAATGCGTCGGCGTCGGCGATTTCCACCAGCGATGCCGCCGGAACACGCGCCCGCCGCCACAGGTCATCGACCGAGACGAACCGTTGATCTGCCCGCGCGCTAATCATGGCGCCAGCATCGGCATTGGAAAGACCGCGCACCATCCGCAAGCCGAGGCGGACCGCGAAATGATCTTCGCGGTCTGTCGGCTCCAGCGTGCAATCCCATCGCGAGGCGTTGATGCAAACCGGCCGGACTTCGACACCATGATCACGCGCGTCACGCACGATCTGCGCCGGCGCGTAGAATCCCATCGGTTGCGCGTTGAGTAGCGCGGCGCAGAACACATCAGGATGCCAGCACTTCATCCAGGAGGAGGCATACGCGATCAGCGCAAAAGAGGCTGCGTGGCTTTCCGGAAAGCCGTAGCTGCCGAAGCCCTCCAATTGCCTGAAGGTCTTTTCGGCAAACTCCTGCTCGTATCCATTCGCGACCATGCCCGCGATCAGCTTGGCGCCGAATTTCGAGACCCCGCCGGTATGCTTGAACGTCGCCATGGCGCGCCGAAGCTGATCGGCCTCGCCCGGGGTGAAACCGGCGCATTCGATCGCAACCCGCATCGCCTGTTCCTGGAATAGCGGCACGCCCAAGGTTTTGCCGAGAACTTTTTCCAGCTCTGGCTTGGGATAGACCACCTCCTCTTTCCCCTCGCGGCGCCTTAAGTACGGATGCACCATGTCGCCTTGGATCGGACCGGGCCGCACAATCGCCACCTCGATGACGAGATCGTAAAAGGTGCGCGGCTTGATCCGCGGCAGCATCGACATCTGCGCGCGGGACTCGATCTGGAACGTGCCGAGCGTATCCGCCTTGCGGATCATCGCGTAGGTGCGCGGGTCCTCGGCGGGGATAGTGGCGAGGTTGAGATGGACGCCCTTGTGCTCGGCCAACAGATCGAAGCCGCGCTTCATGCAAGACAACATGCCGAGCGCCAGGCAGTCGACCTTCATGAATTTGAGAATGTCGATGTCGTCCTTGTCCCATTCGATGACCTGGCGGTCGACCATCGCCGCGGGTTCGATCGGCACCAGTTCGTCGAGACGGTCGCGGGTGAGGACGAATCCGCCGGGATGCTGCGACAGGTGACGCGGCGCTCCGATCAGCTCGCGGGCCAACTCCAATGCAAGACGCAGACGCCGGTCGCCGAGATTGAGATTGAGATCCTCGGCATGCTTCGGCTCGATGCCTTCGCGGCTCCAGCCTGAGACCTGCGAGGACAGCATCTTGATAAGATCTTCGGTCAGCCCGAGCGCCTTGCCGACATCGCGCAGCGCGCCTTTTGATCGGTAGCGAATGACGGTCGAGCACAGCGCGGCGTGATCACGACCGTAGGTCTCGAACACCCATTGCATCACGGTCTCGCGCCGCTCGTGCTCGAAATCGACGTCGATGTCCGGCGGCTCGCGTCGTTCTTCCGAGACGAAGCGCTCGAACAGCAGGTCGTTGCGCTCGGGATCGATCGAGGTGATGCCGAGGACGTAGCAGACGGCCGAGTTTGCGGCCGAGCCGCGGCCCTGACACAGGATATCCTTCGATCGCGCAAAACGGACGATGGCGTTCACCGTGAGGAAGTACGCCGCGTATTGCAGGGTCTCGATCAGCCGCAGCTCGTGCTTGAGGATCGCCACGACCTTGTCGGGCACGCCCTCTGGGTAACGCTCCACCGCGCCGTCCCAGGTCTGCGCTTCCAGCGCGTGTTGCGGCGTGAGACCCGGCATGGTGCGCTCTTCGGGGTATTGATAGGCCAGTTCGTCGAGCGAGAAGCGGCAGCGGCCGGCAATCTCGCGCGTGCGCGCAAGCGCCTCCGGATAGCGGCTGAACAGCCGCGCCATTTCTTCCGGCGGTTTCAGATAGCGGTCGGCGTGCCGTTCACGGCGGAAGCCGGCATCGTCGATCGTGCAATTATGCCGGATGCAGGTGACGACATCCTGCAGGATGCGGCGCGACGGCTCGTGAAACAATACGTCATTGGTGACGACAGTCGGCACCCGCGCCTGCGCCGCCAGATTCGACAACGCGTGAAGGCGGAGCTGGTCGTTTGGGCGCCGGCGCAATGTCAGTGCCATATAGGCGCGATCGCCGAACGCCTCACGTAAGCGGCGCAGCCGCAAGGCGCTGGTGTCGTCCGGCTCGTCGGGCACCAGGACCGCGATCAGTCCCTCGCCATAGGCGACGAGATCACTCCAATCGAGTTTGCATTTCGCCTTGCCGCCGCGCTTCTTGCCCAATGACAACAGCCGGCAAAGCCGCGTATAGGCGGGCCGGTCGGTGGGATAGACCAGCACCGACAGGCCGTCATCGAGATCGAGGCGGCAGCCGACGATCAGCCGCACGCCGGTCGTCTTCGCGGCCTCATGGGCGCGAACGATGCCGGCGAGCGAATTGCGGTCGACGATCGCCAGCGCCTCGATGCCGAGCAGCGCGG
>DASUPI010000098.1:0-3041 GCA_036281135.1 Rhodoplanes sp.
TTATATCCGTTTGGATACAACTGGGTTGGACATGCTGTGCAGACGACGATTGCTGGCGGGGGCCGGGCTTTCCGCCGCGGTGGCCGCTTTCGGTTGGAAGGCCAGGGGCGCGCCGGTGTCAGGGCTCGAGATTCTAGCAGCCTGTCGGACTCAGCGTTTCTCAAATCGCTAACATATTGATATTGCGATGTAATTGTTTCAAAAGCAAAATATGCGACCTCAATAAAATCAATGAGTTGGCGGTTAAGTCCGACAGGCTGCTAGGCCACAGAACAGCCAACCCCTTAAGCAAGCAAAATTTGCGCCAGGAATATTGCGCAATTCAATCAGAACAATTGGCGCAAACGCCTTCGCGCGGGGACCCGATTTGAGCGATTTGACTACTTTTTCCACAAAGCGGCGGCGGCAGCGCTCGCCTGTTCCGTAGAGCACCGGCGACAGGCCTTGCGTGACGGACGACGCGGTGATCGGGCGCGCAAGCGAAACGCCGCTACGGCGTCGCTGCGCACGCAAGCAGCCCGCTGAACACCCCAATCGCCGGCGACGTCAACCCGCAATCTTGCCGCCCCCGCGCCGGGTGATGGCGAGCACGGACGGGCGCGGCGGCATGCTCGGTTGGAAGTCTGGCCAGCGCGTCGCCGGGTTCTCGAAGGTCGCTGGAGGCGCGTTCGCGTCGCCTTCGTCCGCCTCGCCAGGATGCTGCACGGCGACGAACAGAGTTTCGTCATCCGGCGTGAACTCCGGACCGCACATTTCCGCGCCGACCGGGCAACGGAAGAAGAGCTTCCCGGTCCCGCGCAACGACCCCTCGGTTTCGAGCGCCCATACGCCGTCGGTGCGTCCCGTGCGCCCGCCGGAATTTCCGTCAGTCGCGATCCACAGCCGCCCCATATGGTCGACCGCGCAATTGTCCGGCATGCCGAACCAGCCGTCGCGGCTGGTGGCCGGATTGAATGTCGCGCCGACCTCGGCGATCGCCGGGTCGCCGCACTTCACGAGGATGTCCCAGGAAAAGCGCGACGCCGCGTGATCGCCGTCCGGCGCCGTCATCTCGATAATGTGGCCGAACCGGTTGCTGGCGCGCGGATTGGCGGCGTCGATCTGGTCGTCCTTGCGGCTCGCATTGTTGGTGAGGATCACATAAACCTTGTGGTTCTTGAGATCGGCCTCGACATCTTCGGGCCGGTCCATCCTGGTCGCGCCCAGGAGGTCGGCGGCGCGCCGCGTCTCGATCACGACGTCCGCCTGGCTGCGGAATCCGTTCGCCTCGGTCAGCGGTCCCTCGCCATGGACGAGCGGCAGCCAGTCGACGCTCCCGTCGGCGTTATAGCGGGCGACGTAGAGCGTGCCCTCGTCGAGCAGGTCCCGATTGGCGGCGCGATCGACGGCGTCGTAGGGGCGCGCGCTCACGAATCTGTAGACATAGTCGAACCGCTCGTCGTCGCCCGAATAGACCACGACGCGGCCGTCCTTGTTGACGAGGACGAACGCGCCCTCGTGCTTGGTGCGACCGAGCGCGGTGCGTTTCTTCGGAGTCGAGGTCGGGTCGAACGGATCGATTTCCACGATCCAGCCGAACCGGTTCGCTTCGTTCGGCTCCTTGGAGACGTCGAAACGGTCGTGGAACTTGCCCCAGGCGTACCAGTTGCCGGGCAGGCCGTATCGCTTGAAGTTTTTCGCTTCCGGATGGTCGTCGGCGAGCTTGCCCGAAAAATAGCCGTGGAAATTCTCCTCGCAGGTGAGCCAGGTTCCCCACGGGGTGACGCCGCCGGCGCAGTTGTTGATGTTGCCGAGCACGCGGCGCCCGGTCGGATCGGCCTTGGTCTGCACGCGCGGGTGGCCGGCGGCGGGGCCCGCGAGCTCCATCGGCGTCGTGGCGTCGAGCCGGCGCGCATAGGCGCGATCCATCCGCCACGCGCCACTTGCCGTTCTCGCGTTTGATCTCGAGCACCGAGCCGCCATGCGCGGCCATTTCGATGTCGACCGGTCCTGCGTCATTCCCTCGAATCCGACCGCGCGCAGATCCTGGCGGCCGAGGCCGGGGAACATCAGCTCCTCGTTGGTGTATTCGTAATTCACCACGAGCAGACCGTGGCGGGAAGGATCCGCCGCGCCCGGCATCGGAATATAGCCGAGAAGGCTTATCCCGCTGGGTCCGGGGCTACCGAATATGGTGACAAGCGGCGTCCCTCGGTGTAAGAACAAATAGCGAACATTCTTGCCGCCACGAGGTCGCGCCATGGTCAATTTCCCCACGTCGCTTGTGGATTTTCAACGCCGCTTTCCCAATGAGGCGAACTGCGCGGCGTGGCTGTTCGAGGCGCGTTGGCCCACGGGCTTTCGCTGCCCGGCGTGCGATCACGACAAGGGCTGGCCGCATGGCGGAAAGGCTTTCACCTACGAATGCGCCGCCTGCGGTAGGCAAACCTCCGTCACGGCGGGGACGATCATGCACGGCTCGAAGCTTCCTCTGACCGTCTGGTTCTGGGCCGCCTATCTGATGGCCACCCACTCCAACGGAATTTCGGCGTTGCAATTGCAGAGGCAGCTTGGGCTGGGCTCCTATAAGTCGGCGTGGCTGTTGTGCGCCAAGTTGCGGCGGGCCATGGTCGCGCCGTCCCGTGCGCTTCTGGCTGGGATCGCCGAGGTGGACGAGACGGAAATCCCCTTGCGCGGCAAGGACGATCCGATCACGGGCGGCGGCGGGCGCTCGTCCCAGAGCAAAATGCTCGTCGCCGGCGCGATCGAAGTCGCCGACGGCGCGCCCGGCCGCATTCGCCTCGCAACAATCGAGGACTTTTCCGCCGCCTCGCTGCACGGTTTTATTGCCGCCAACCTGGCTCAAGGCGCAACCATCAAAACCGATGGATGGGCAGCCTATCCAGGCGCGCCCAACGTCGCTCACGATCCCCATGTCGTCGGCAACATGGCTGCCCATATCGTGCTGCCGTGGATCCATCGCGTCTTCTCCAACTTGAAGACTTGGGCGCTCGGCGTCTACCACGGCCTGCGAAGGAAACATCTCCAAAGCTATCTCGACG